>CANKMK010000010.1 GCA_947483025.1 Chloroflexota bacterium
CAAGGTCGATCTGCTCGTCAACAACGCCGGCATCACCCGCGACACGCTCATCCTGCGCATGACCCCCGAGCAGTGGCGCGAGGTCATCGACACGAATCTCTCGGGCGCCTTCTATATGACGAAGGCCGCGGTAAAGGAGATGCTGCGCGCCAAGAGCGGCCGCATCGTCAACATCACCAGCGTCTCGGGTCAGGCGGGGAACGCCGGCCAGGCGAATTACAGCTCGGCGAAGGCGGGCATGATCGGCCTCACCAAGGCAACCGCCCGCGAAGTGGCGAGCCGCGGCATCACCGTGAACGCGGTGGCGCCAGGATTCATCGTCACCGAACTCACCGCCGACCTTCCTGACGCCATCAAAGAGGGTGTGAAGACCGCAACCCCGCTTGGCCGCTTCGGCGAGCCACACGAGATCGCCGCGGCGGTGATCTACCTTGCGTCTCGCGAGGCCTCGTACGTCACCGGGCAGGTGCTCGGCGTCGACGGCGGCCTGGTGATGATGTAGTGATTCGCACCGCCCGTCCATACGCTCTCGCCGTCACCCTGCTGGCGACAATCTTCGCCGCCACCGTCATCTGGGCGAGCACGCCGGTCAGCCCAGCTGCTGCCACGCCAACCAACATCCTCGGCACCGACGGTCGCTACACGCTCCTCTTTCTCGGCAGTGACAAGCGTTGCGCTGGCTCACTGATCGACAAGACGGCCGAGCGCTGCGGCGAAGGTGTGGTGAACGCGACCGACTGGACCTGGTCGGCGGCGAACGATAAGGCGGCGGGTGTACCACGCGATCAGCTCGGCTCCGAGCGCACCGATGTGATCATGCTCCTTACGGTCGATCCGTTTAGTGGGCAGACCGCCGCGTACAGCATTCCGCGCGACCTCTACGGGTTCCCCTTGAAACCTGCACTCGCCAAGTCGTTCTGCCGTGCCGGCTCCAAGATCTTCACCGACAAGATCAACGCCATGATCGTGCGCGCCCAGCAGTGCGCGCGCTCCAACATGACGGCAAGCCAGCGCACCGCGTGGGACAAGAAGCTCGCCTGGGAGCGCAGCATCGTTGCGGCCGACCTCATGACGCAGAACCTTGCCTGGGGCCTCGGCATCGAAATCGATGACTGGACCCTGACGACGTTCGGCACCGCCGACATCATGGGTGCCGTGCTCGACCGCATCGCCCCCGCCGACACGATCGTGCAGCTGAACGAGAAGACGCGCTTCGCCGCCTGCCGCACCAACACCATCCGCAAGATCAAGGGGAGCGGCTCCACCTACACCGATCGCAACCTCGCCTCCAATGCCATGTATGGCGACCTCCTCTTCCTGCGACCAGGCCGCGCCGACAACTACCCGAGCAGCAAGGTGATTGGCTGGAGCTACGCCAACTGCAAGGAGCCGGGTACCACCAAAACCATCCGCACCACGAGCCCCTATTTCGTTGAAGGCTCGTGCGACATCACGATTCCACTGAGTGCCGCAACGAACGAGAGCTGCGCCTTCCGCGTGCCGAGCACCCTGTGGACCGGATTCGGCCGGTCGCGCAAGTACGACGATGTGGGGCCACGATCCTTGCGACACGCCCGACTCGTTGCCGGCATCACCTTACGAGTCTTGGAGGCTGGGCGATTCCGTGCCGCCACACTCGCCTCCCTGATGAGTTTCCGTTGGTACAAGAAGGGACCACCACTCGTACGCGGCACCATTACGAGTGCAAACGTTGAGGCGATCTTCAACGTGATCGCGTTCGCGCAACCGGCGCTTGCGCTCGGCCCCGATGTTGCGGGCGGTTGGAAGTCACTCCTGATGACGGGCGGCGCGGACAGTGCAAAGAAGTGCGCACTAGCTGGGGCGAAGATGCGCTTTGCCCCAACGGCGTCGACGCTCGCCTCGACCATTAGCTGCACGAAGGCATGGCTGGCGCCGCACTTTGGGCCGGTGGCCGGTCACCTCAACGAAGGTCCACCCGTCGCGCCGTAGCGCGCCGTGCGTTGGTTCGCCGCTTAGGCGGCGAGGCCGAGAACGTTGACCACCACGATCCCGACGTTGAGGATCGCGAGGATCGCCACAGAACCCCAGCCGACCAGGCGGAGCCAGCGTGGCGACGCGTGCTCGCCAAGGAGCGACTTGCTGCTCGTGAGCTTCACGATGAAGGCGAGCACGATCGGCAGGAAGAGCCCCTGCAGATACTGGCTGCTGATGATCGCGCCGATTGGGTTCAGCCCAGGGAGCATCACCACGATCGCACCCACGGCCAAGATCGCCGTGAAGATGCCGTAGAAGATCGGCGCCTCACTCAGGCGCTTGTCGACACCCGATTCAAAGCCGAACGCTTCGGAGAGGGCGAAGGCGGTGGTGAGCGGCATGATCGCCATCGCCAACAGGCTCGCCCCAAAGAGTCCAGCGCCAAAGAGAATCTTCGAGAACTCTCCGGCGAGCGGCTCAAGGGCGACCGCCGCCTCAGCTGCTGAACCGATCGGCTTACCGAGTGATCCAAGCGCAACCGCCGTCGCGATCACCACACAGGCGGCGATGAAGTTCGTCCAGATCGAGCCAAGGATCGCGTCGGCGCGCGCGGCACCGAGCTCTTCGACGCCGATCCCTTTCTCGGCAACGGCAGACTGCAGATAGAACTGCATGTACGGCGTGACGGTTGTACCGACCACCGCCACCAGCAGGAGCATCTCAGCTCCCGAAACACCAGCAAGGCTTGGCGTCGTGAGCGATGAGGCGACCGCCGCCCAGTTTGGATTCGCCAAGAGTGCGGCGGCGATGTACGCCAAGAAGACGGCGGTAAGCGCCAAGAAGATTCGCTCCACGCTGCGATAACTGCCGTAGACCACGAGCAGCCACACGATGAGAGCGGAGAGTGGTGCGGTGAGCAGGATCGGCACGTTGAAGATCGCCATCGCCGATGCGGCACCGGCTACGTTGGCCACGGTGTTCGCAAGATTTGCGAGCAACAGCACGATCATGGCGAAGAGTGCCCAGCGCACGCCGAAGCGCTCGCGGATCAGATCGGAGAGACCTTGGCCAGTCACCACGCCCAGGCGTGCAACCGACTCTTGGACGAGGGCGAGCAGGAGTGCGGTGAGCGGCAGGATCCACAGGAAGCGCAAGCCGGTCTGCGAGCCGAGGGTGGCGTAGGTGGTGATACCACCCGCGTCGTTCCCGGCAACGCCGGCGATCAGGCCCGGCCCAACGACGGCCAAGAAGGCGAGCGGGCCACGGCGACGGCGGAAGAGCTCGCGCAGGCGAAGGTTAGCCACGCTTCGCCGCACTCTTCTTGCGCGGTGCCGACTTGCGTGGCTTGGCGGCGGCCTTTGGGCCACGCTTTGTTGCACGTGCTGGGAGCTCTTGCGGTCCCGCCGCGGCAATGCTGTCGGCATGCAGGCGGCGCGGCATCTCGCGGCGCCACTCTTCCGGAAGCACGTCCCAGAGAGCGTCGCTCACGGTGATCACGCCCATGAGGCGGTGCGTCTGGTCAACCACCGGCACCGCAACCAGGCCGTACCGCGTGACGACACGGGCGACCTCGTCTGAGTGGGCGAGCAACTCGACCGCGACCGGCTCGTCTTCCATCAGCTCGCTAATCGGTGTGGCGGGAGCGGCCAGGATGAGGTCGCGCAGCGTCACCTCGCCCAGAAGGCGTCGCTTGCCATCGACCACGTACACGGCGAACGCCACTTCGGCGTCGGGCTCGTGACGGCGAATCGCTGCGAGCGCCTCTGCGACGGTGGCCTGCGGACGCAACGCCACATGCTCGGTCGTCATGAGGCCACCAGCGCTCTTCTCTGGGTGCGCAAGCAGCTCCTGCACATCGTCGCGCTCCTCTTTCGTCATCAGGCGCAAGATCTCCTTGCGGCTCAGCGGTGAAAGTTCAGCAACCGCGTCGGCCGCCTCGTCGGGGCTCATCTCTTCCAACAGATCGGCGGCGCGCTCTGGCTCCAGGTCTTCGAGCAGATCCGTTCGCGTCTCTGGCTCTAGCTCCTCGAGCGCTTCGGCGGCAACCTCTTCGTCAAGGGTGTTGAAGATGTCGGCGCGGTCGCGTGGCGTGAGCTGATCAACGATCGTCGCGAGGTCGGCCGGATGCAGCTCTGAGAGACCGGCGTGTGGCACGCGGAGGCGAACGCTGGCAATGGTGGAGCCGAGCGGATCAACATCCTCCCAATCAATGTACGAGGCGACGCGCGACTGCTCGCCAGAGAGTCGGTCGACCCAGCTGTCTGGGAGGCCGAGGCGGCGCAACAGTCCGGCGGTGCCTACGTCGACGGCAACGAGGCGCATCGCTCCTTCGACGAAGTCGAGGATCACGTCATTGGCGCGCACCACCTTGCGGCCGTCAATGTCTACGATCTGCTTATCGAGCAGGTCGCCCTTAAGCAGAATCTCATCGTCACGGCGGCGGAAGCGGCTGATGTTCACGCGCGTCGCCGAGATGGTGGCCCCGGCGGCGTCCATGCGCTCCACGCTGCTCCAGCCCAGGTAGATGCGGCGTCGTCCGGTTCGGACCACGAGCCCGGTGATTGGGGGGTGGCTGGTGCCGACGGCGGCGATCAGGTCGTCGATGACGCCGATCGCGTCGGCGCTGCTGTCGAGTACTGGTCGTCCAATGAGTCGTGAGAGGTGGAGCATGCTGCCCTCCAATGCTGTGCGCCGGCTCCTGCGGTCACGAGGAGTCTACGCGGGAGCCCCTGCTCGCGCTACCCTGACCCTATGCCTGAATCAACATCGACCCGCCGTCGTGCCCGCTCCCTCGCCACTGCACGCCTCGCCGCCCTCACCGATACGGCGGCCGAGTTTGGCGAAGTTGAGGTCTCGCGCCCCTGGGCGGAGACGATCGTCGCCGTTGCCGTAGCGGCCGGTGTCGCCCACTTTGCGACTGGCCCAGGCACCGTCTTGGCTGGCGCCGGTGCCGCCCTGCTCGGAGCGGTCGGGGTAAACGCCGTCCGACGCGCTGAGGTTCGTGACCTGCCCGTAGGCGCCGAGGTTGTACTCGGTGGCCTCATCGCCCTCGCCATTGCCGGCGTGGTGCGCCTCGTCCCCACGGGGATCGGTGCGGTGATCGCGATTACCGCCGGGATCGGCATCCTGCGCGCAGTCATCGAGTGGGAGCTACGCCTGCGTCGCAGCAGCAACGGCTCGCTGCACCGCGATCGCGTGGTCAGCCTGGCGGTCTTCACCCTGGTTCTCTTCGCCGCCTCGATCGGCATCTCGGCCCTGGTCCCAGGAGTCGTAACGCTCCCAGGCACACCATCGGCGCGCCCTGATCCCGTTGGACCCCTCGCCGTTCTCGCCGTCGGTATCGGCAGCGCGACCGTCGCGGCCCTCCTTGCCGCAGGCATGTCAAGCCTTCGACGTGAGCGAACGTCGGCGATCGTGCGTGATGCCCTTGGGGCTGCCGCCTTGAACGGCGCCGCCTCGATCCTCTTCGCCAGCGTCGGTGTCGCGCGGCTCGCTGGGCCAGCCGGCCTCGCCGTCCTCTTCTATGCCCGAGAGATCTGGGCTGCAACCCCCGAAGGGGAGCGCCGCGATCCACGCCTGATCTTCGAAATCCTCGCACTCACGCTCGCCACGGGGGTCGCCCTCATCTGGATCGGGGTCGGTCGCTAGCGATCGGCTATCCTTCCGCAACAGCAGAGCGGGGGGCAACAGCCCGCATGCGCTTTATTGAGGAGGAGCCCGTGACCCTCGCCAACGAGACCCCAACCACCCAGAAGCCGAGCCGCACCGCCAAGGAGCAGGCTGACATCGCGTTGAAGGCCGCCTCCGAAGGGCGCTGGAAGGATGCGAGCGAAGCGAACACGGCGATCCTCGCCCTCGGCGACACCATTAAGGTGGAGGAGCGCGTTGAGGCGCAGAACCGACTCGCCAAGTGCCTCTGGGAGCAGGGCGACCTCGCCGGCTCGAAGAAGGAGTACCAGGCAACCCTCGCCCTCGACCCACTCAATCGCATTGCGGAGCGCAATCTTGAGCGCCTCAAGGGACTAATCAAGCAGGTCGGCAAGAAGACGACCGCAAGCACCGAAGGGGCAACGACGCCTGCCGGCATCTTCATTCAAGAGGCGGGCACCACCGGGTTCGCCGCCCTGACGAATGTTGCCGACGCTGGCACCCTCGCGCAGGTAAACCCAGGCGACTCGGTTGAGTTGATCGTTCTCGGCAATCGACTGATCGCCAAGGCGAACGGCGTTGAGATCGGCCGGGTTGAGCCACGCATCGCTGCGCGACTCGTGAAGCTCATCGGCGACGGCAACACCTACACCTCAGGGATCACCTCGATCAGCGGTGGCGACATCCGCATCATCATTCGCGAAGAGCACGTCAGCGCCGGCAATGTTGGCAAGGTCTCCTTCCCAACCGCCACGCGCACCAGCGACGAGCGCCCATACACGAAGGGCTCGTTCTTCCGCGATGACGAGGGCTTCGGCGACGATGATGAGGATACGTACGAAGAGGAGACGCCGGCCGCAGAGCGACCAAGCGTTGAGCCGCCAGAGAAGACCTCTGACGACGCATTCCTTCCCGAGAGCGAAGAGGCTGGCGGCAACAACGACGATTAGTCGAAAGTAGGCGGAGGGCGTTCACGTGGATCGCAGCGCCGCCCGACTCACCGCCGCGCTCGCACCTTCTGCAACGAACTCAGTCGACGCAACACGCGATCAACTGACGGTTGATCTCACCGCACGCTCTGGTGCCTTGGCGTTGGCGAGTACCCATCGACAGCTTCGCAGCGTTCTGCACGCGCGCGACGCGATGGATGAGTGGACGATTGCCGCCGAGCTCCGGCCACCGACGGTGCGCGCCTACGAGGCGGCCGCGGCGGAGCTGCTGGCCGCTGCATCAGAGGCGCTCGACGCCGGATGGCAGAGCAGCTGTGCTGCGTGCGGACAGGCCGTTCGTGTTGCCGCCTGGCGCTGGGAAGAGGCACTCGACGCCGACCAGGAGCGCGGGCAGCCAACTGCGCGCCGCGCCACCTGTGCCGCCTGCCGCGCGCTCGGGCGACGTGGTGGGGATTCGGCGGCGATGCTCCCCAACGAGGTCGCCTCTGCGGGGCTCCTCGAACCTGCGGTTCGGGCCCGGGTTGATGCCCGATTCGCCGGCGCTGTTGACGGAGCTGCGTCGCGCTGGAGCACCCGACAGTTGCGCTCGCTCGACGCACTAAGCAGCGTCCTGGAGCGTTCGAGTGAGAGCGCGGTGATGCTGGGGGCGCTGCGGCTCACCTTGGCTGAAGCGGCGGCGGCGATGGCTCGACCACAGCGCGCTGGGCGAACCTGGTGGGAGGTCGCCCCATGGCAGGCACTCTTAGATGCGATCGATGTTCGCCGACGAATCTACCTAACGGCGCAACCGGTTTCGTCACAGCTCACCATGAGTAGCGACCTCTCCGCGCTGACCTATCCGGGGGGCGGCGCAATCATTGTGCGTGGTGGGGTGGCCGCACGTACGTCGCTCGCAACGCTCGTAACGCGCACCTCATCACTGCACGTTGCGCTCCTGCGCGTCACTGTGGGCGGCAGCGCCGACGAACTCAGTGATCGGGCGATCGCCGCGCGATGGGCAGGTGAGCAGAGTGACACCGATCCACTCCTTGTTGCGCTGCAATCAAACGATGCGGTAACGATCGCATCTGCCTTGGCACGTCTCCTCGTTGCGATGAATCCGCTGATGCGCAGCGATCCTCTCCTAGTGATTGAACTTGACGATCACCCTGAACAGTTGGCGGGTGTCTTAACGGCGATCAGTCTTGCCGGCGGCGCCGGCACGGTGACTCGGCGCTTCGACGACGACCGCACCCCTGGCCTCACCGTCACCGTGCGATTGAGCGAGCCAGGGATCAAGGGGCTCCAGCCGCGTAACCAGATTGCCCTCATGAGCGACCTCGTTGTCGCCCACGGTGAGCCCGTTACGCCGCGACAGCTTCTCCCTGCTTATGCCGCTGCCCGCGCCCGCGCTGCTCATGCAACGGGAGAGCTGCTCGACGCAGCCGCGTTCGCCCAAGAGCTGCACGACGTTGCCGAGCTCCATGCGAGGCTCCGTCCGGCTGGCTCCTTTGATCAACTCATCGCCGTGGGCGAGGGGCGCATCTTTGTCGAGGGTCGCGCCGAGCGTGAGCGGCTGGCAACTCCAGCCGCCGATCGCGCTGACGCCGCCGCTTTTGCGCTCGTTGGTGCACTCGAAGCGGGCGAGGGCGTTGATGAGGCGCTCGTTGCCCTTGATGGCGATCCGGTCGGCATGAGCCCCGAGCTGCGCATCGCAGCGCTGGAGGCGTACACCAGTGTGGTCGACGGCGCGCGGCGCCCACGCATCACGCTGGCCGCTCTCGAAGAGGAGCGCCTCGCCACCATTGCGGGGCTCCTGGAGTTGGGCCCCCGCATGGGTCTCCATGTTGCGGTGGCATCCGCACTGGTATCGACACTCGTCGCAGGTCGTACGCTCGGCGCGCGCACCACCGTTGATCCCATTGATTCGTCGCCACCACTCCGTCATCGCTCCGATCGCGATGCGTACGATGCCGTCGACGCGGTGCTCTATCGCCGCGGTCGAGTTCTGCTCTTCTGCGAGGTCGTGACCGGACCACTCCCCATCGGCGACCTGCTCTTGCAGCGACATGCGCGCATTGCGAGTGATCGCGAAGTCGTTCGACTTCTCGTGCTCGCGCCGGCGCTCGTGCCACTGCTCCAGTTGCGCCTAGAGCGCGATGAGCGACTGAGCGCTGCGTGGGAGGCGGGGAACTGGCACCTGCTGGCCGCAGATCGCGTCGCTGCACTCTCTCGTTTGGCAGCGCCGCGGCTCGCCGATCTTGAAGGGCATCTCGGCGCTGAACCGCCCGCCCGAGACGCGGCACAACTTGACCTCAGCTCAATGGGTTGGGGCGTTACCGAGAACGAAGTAAAGGAAGGAGTTGATGATGAACCTCGCACCTGAAGTATTGAGCGCGCTCTTCCTCGTCGCGACGATTGGGGTCGGCCCGTTCTGGTTTCTGATGGCTGTACGTCCAAACGCCGAAATCACTCGACGCACCATGTTGACGCCGTGGCCCGTCGTTGCGATTGGACTGGTGTATGCAGCGCTCGTGATCCCCAGTGCTGGTGCCATTCTCGGAACACTGCTCAACCCAACACTGAGCGCAATCTCCGCCTCACTCGCGACCCCCGCGGGGAGCCTCGCCGTGTGGCTTCATGTGCTCGCCTTCGACCTCATCGCGGGGCGATTCATTTGGCTCGATGGCCTCAGCCGCGGCGTGGGCGCGCCGCTCCGCATTGCGGCGCTGACGCTCGCCCTCATGTTCGGACCACTCGGCCTCCTCCTGCATCTCGCCCTGCGCCCCCGCCACCCCCGAGAAGGGGCACAAGCCGTATCCTGAGCGGGAGACGCCCAGCCCTTGGGCGCACGAGTCCCGGAACCCCGGGGAGGAGCCCAGATCGTGTCGAAGCCACTCTCAGCGAACGACCAGGCCGTAAAGACCCTCGCCGACGACCTCTGGAAGGAGATGCTCGCGCACTCTCCAATCTGGGGGACCTTCCTCGGCATTGAGGTCAACGACGGCGCCCTCGACGACACCTCGGACGCTTCGCGCCTGCGCGATCGCGCCATGTGGGAGAAGTACTCGAAGGCGGCGAAGGCCATTGGCGACGAGGGGCTCGACATTGAGTGGAAGATCACCCGCGACCTGATCTCCGTCGGCGGCTCGATCGCCATCGAGAAGGACGACCACCGCATGGACCTCCTCTCCTCGGTCGACCACATGGATGGCGTGCAGACACTCCTGCCGCAGATCGTCACCTTCCAGGATGCAAAGACCCCTGAAAAGTTCGCCAAGCTGGTGAGCCGACTCAAGGCCTTCCCGAAGTTCATGGACGAGGCGATCGCCCGCGTCCATGAGGCGGAGAAGCGCGGCCTCGTTGCCTCCAAAATTTCAACGGAGCGACTGATCGTTCAGCTCGAAGGCTTGATGGCGATTCCAACGGCACAGTCGCCGATCGTCACCGCCGCCAACGTTGCCGGTGATGCCGAGCGCGCCGAGCTCGAGAAGATCGTTGCGGAGTATGTCGACCCGCAGATCAAGCGCTACTACGAGGCGGTCAGTGGTAGCTACCGCACCAAGGCGCGCGAAGTGCCGGGCCTCTGCTCCGCACCAAACGGCGCCGAGCTCTACAAGGTGGCGATCCGCAGCTGGACCGGTCTGCAGCTCGATCCGAAGGAGCTCCACGAGATCGGTCTGCAGGAGTGGGCCGACATTCAGGAGGAGATGAAGGTCATCTCGACGAAGCTTGGCTTCGGTGGCTCCATTGACAAGCTGCGCGATGCGGCCGAGAGCGACCCAACGAACGTCGCTGCGTCGAAAGAGGCGCTCATCGTGCGCATCAAGGAAGACATCGAGCGCGGCTACGCCGAGGCCGGCAAGGTCTTCGGGCGATTCCCGAAGGCCGGCTGCGACGTGAAGGCTGTCGAAGACTTCAAGGAGAAGGACGCACCAGCGGCGTACTACTTCAGCCCTGCGGCTGATGGTTCGCGCCCGGGGACGTACTACGTGAACGGCTACGACCTACCGTCACGCTTCTTGCACGCCCTTGCACCAACGACCTATCACGAGGCCATTCCGGGTCACCACTTCCAGATCGCGCTGGAGATGGAGTTGGAGTTCTTGCCAGACCTGCGCAAGCACGCCTCGCACCTTGCGGGGAACGCCTACGTCGAAGGTTGGGGCCTCTACTCGGAGCGACTCGCCGACGAGCTCGGCCTCTA
>CANKMK010000011.1 GCA_947483025.1 Chloroflexota bacterium
GATCCACAGTCTGCCTGGGCTTAACGCATCTTCTGGTCGAGCGGCGATCGCGCCGATTGCCGTTGGGTAGGTTGTGCGCGCATCAACACGCGGCGCGCCAAACGTTTCAAGGCCGAGTGCAATGAGGTACTTCGCAAGATGTGGGTGGGTGTATTCGTAGATTGCATGCGGTTCGCCGTACTTCCAGTCTTGCATGAACTCTGTTGCGGTTCGTACGTGATACACCTCATCAAACTGGAAGTGTGTTGGCTCACCAACACGCCAACCTCTCAGCGACAACGCGCTCACCGCAACAAGTACAAGGAGCCATACATCGATGCGCGTAAGGGTTCGGCGTGGTTCCGGTTTTTCGATCACCGCTTTTTTTGGCATCGCGTCAACGCGCTTTCGAAGCGTCGATGCGGAGCGCACACCCGTCGTTGTTTTCTCCGAGCTCCACGCGAGCCAGATCGCAGCAGCAAGTGTTGTGGTGACTGCAACCGCAGTAACGGCTATCGCTATCGGCGTGTGCAGTGCCTCGGTAAACAAACCAAGATTTGGTAGGCCAGGGTTTTGGAAGTACGAGATGGTCAACACGCCCCAACTGTTCGCGAAGAATGCAACCGACGTAGCGGTTGCAATCCAGCGCCATGCTGGCCGTGCCGCTGCGAGTGCGATCGTGAGTGGAATTGCCGGAAAGAGGTATCGCTCATGCACGCGCGTTGGTAGAACGAAGAAGGCGATGGCGAGGATGGTGACGGCAGTGATGGTGCGAATTGCCGTATCGCTTCGTACGTAGCGCATGGCAGCGAGGATGGCGGCGGCGATCGCTGCGCTGCCGATCGCAACTCCGGGGGCGCCGATGAGTGGGAGTGGATCGATGTCGGAGGCCCACCCGGTCGCGTCAACGACGGCGCGTCCGCCGACGCTGATGAGTGCCCACGGGTTCCAGGCGTTCACTGAAAGGTACGGGTAGCCTCCTGCCGCCTCTACGACCTTGGCCACCACGTCAGGGAGCGTGAGCCCGAACGGCAGTGCGGCAAGTGCGATGGTGGCCGCACCGGCAAGACCCGACACGACAAAGGCCCACGGGTCGCGTGCCGATCGTGCCCGAACAAAGGCGAGCACGCCCACGATGGGGATCAGGATGCCGAACTGCGGCTTCAGTACCGCGGCGAGCGCGGCGAGGATCGCACCGCGCACAGTCTTACCGCGAACAAGTGCCGAGAGCGAGAAGAGGAGCGCTGCGGTCCCAATGGAGTCGACCTGCCCCCAAACGGCGGAATCGAGCCAGATCATTGGCCCAGCGGCCATCGCAACGGCGGCGAGAAGTTGGCCGCGGCGCGGGGCGCCGAGGTCGACGGCGAGCCGCGCGGTCGCAAACACCAGCAGGCCGTCAGCAAGGATTGCAGGGAGCTTGATCAGCGCTCCGGGGTCGGTACTCCCCGTGAAGAGTGCGCCGATTTCGCTGAGTGCCCAAAGGATCCACATGTAGCCAGGGAGATAGTCAACGAAGATTCCGCGGTTGTAGAAACCCCACGGTCCGCGGGTCCCTAGCTCAGATGCCCACGATCGGAATGAGTTGAGGTCAGCGGCAAATCCGGCGTCTGGCGGGAGTGCCACGTATGCGATGATCAGCCGCAAGAGAATCCCAAGTGCAGCAATCAGCGCAAGTGTGCGAAGGCTGACCTGCTCGGTTGGTCGACGGGCCGTCTGAGAAGTCATTTGCCGAGTGTAGCCGTGAAGGGGGTTGTGGAAGGTGCCACTGCAGGAGCTCTCACTCTTCTTCCCCTGCCATAACGAGGCTGAGAACCTTGAGGCGCTTGTCGCCGATGCGCTCGCCGCACTCCCCGCCCTTGCGGCGACCTATGAGGTCATTCTTGTTGACGATGGTTCCCGTGATGACACTGCTGGTGTGGCGGAGCGCCTTGTGCAGCGACATGGCGGAGCAGTTCGCTTGGTTCGTCACGACGTGAATCGTGGGTATGGGGGCGCACTTCGCTCAGGTTTTGCCGCTGCGCGATATCAGTACCTCGCCTACACCGACGGTGACCGCCAGTTCCGCGTCGCCGATCTTGCGCGACTTGTTGCAGGTGCTGAGGCCACAGGCGCTCCAGTCGTCATTGGGTATCGACTGCGGCGCGCAGACCCACCTCTGCGTCTCATCTACGCAACCCTTTATCGCGTTGCGAATCGCATCTGGTTCGGACTTCGGGTTCGCGACGTTGACTGTGCTGCAAAACTCTTCCGGCGTGATGCGCTGCGCGGCATCAGCGTGCACTCCGATGGTGCGTTCTTCTCCGCTGAGCTCCTCATTCGTTTACGACTCGCAGGGGTAGCTATCAGCGAGGTGGGTGTGCCGCACTATCCGCGCACCGCTGGTTTGCCAACGGGGGCGCGCCTCTCTGTCATCACGCGAGCCGTTCGCGACTTTTGGTCGCTGCGGATTGGGCTTTGGTTAAACCGGTCTCGCGCGCTCTCACGGGGTCGCGTACTGCTAAAGGATTAGCGCGCGGCTGGTGGCTCCTCACCATCAAGTGAGTTGACAAAGTCACGGAAGAGCGAGAGCCGCTCCTCTTCTGCGGCCTCCGGAACGATTCCTTCTGTTGAGAGCAGCTCTGCTGAGATAAAGATGGGGGCCTCGGCGCGTAGGGCCAGCGCAACAGCATCACTTGGGCGTGCGTCGAGCTCTGCCTCTTCGCCGCTTGGAGCAACCATCAGCATCCGCGCGCGAAATGTCTCGTCGCGAACCTCTGTAATGCGCACTTCGCGCAGTGTTGCCCCGAGCGCGCGAATGGCGCGGAGCGCAGTGTCGTGTGTGAGCGGGCGCTCTGGTGTGACTCCCTGAAGGTGATAGGCGATGGCGCTGGCCTCGTTTGGTCCGATTGGAATCGGCAAATAGCGCGCCTCCTCAGCATCGCGAAGCAGCAGCACGTGCGTTCCAGAGATCATCTGGATGCGCACCCCATCAACAACCGCGCGTCGTAGTTCCATCGTCCTATGATCGCACGCTTACGGCGTAGGGATTGGGGTTTCGATCACAGGATCAGGCGTTGGGCCGACGCTCGCTCCTGGCTCTTGTGTCACCGCTTTTCCGAGCACCGCACTGCGAACGCGCTCCGCTTCAGCCCAGACAAAGGTTGGCGCACCGCCATCAGCAGCTGGGAGGATGTAGCCGCCGAGAATTTCACCAACAGGATCGCCTTGATCGGTGATGGCGTACTGCGCGAGCATGACGCCGGACGAAGCCTTGCTGTACGCGATCACTCGTCGTGCGCTGGTATCCCAGACGTAGATGATCCCGGTTCGGCTCGCTCCTGCAGACATCACAAGTGTTGGTGTAAGGAGGGGGCGAAGTAGTTCGTCGCCGATCTCTGCTGGGCTCCAGTCATCAGCGGCGCCACCGGAGTAGCGGCGCAGCACACCGCCGCTCGTCATGTACACGTCGCCGTCGATGGCGATGCCCGTCATGGTGCCGAGCGCCATGGGGGTGATCAGGTACGCCGTCGGGGTGGCTGGGTAGCCCGTGCCATCGGGTGCTGGTTGATATCGCAAGATCTGACGCGCCGATGGGTCAACAACGTAGAGGCGATAGAGCCCCGTCCCGGGGTCTGCTGCGAAGCCAATGATCGCCTTGATATCGCTCCCCCACAGTTCGCCATCGCGAACACGAAGCTTGACGAGTGTCCCCTTCCCCGACCCGTCGGAGGGTCGCCAGCGCCAGAGGTTGGATGAGGCGTCGAACACCACAAGGTCTGGCCCCGAGGCGGCGAGAAGGAGTGCGCGCCCGGTGCGCGTGCCGTAGAGGTCAAAGCCTGGTTGGTACACCACGGTTGCGCGGCCGCGCTCTGCATCAATTCGATAGACCGCGCCCGTTACCTTGTCGATCACGTAGGGGAGGCCGTCGGGGCCCTGAACGATCGCCTGGATCTCAACCGTTGCCCCCGCTGCGCTGAAGTTGAAGAGTTCAATCGGGGATGTGTTGTTCACGAGGAAAATCTTGTTGAGTGTCTCTGTTGCCTGCGTTCGGAGTGATGTGATTTGGACAACTGGTCCGCCGCCACTCTCTGCGAGATTCAGATTGGCGACCGCGGCGAGAAGCAGGCTCTTCACGCGCGAAGGGTCGTTGACCAGAAGGTTGGTCTGGGGATCAAGCGCCTCACTGATGCTGATCTCGGCGTTGCGAAGCGCCTCGCGGGCCTTGGCTGCAGCGTCGAGCTCGGGGGTTGATCCGTTTAGTACGAGTGTGGTCGCGCCGCCGACTCCAGCAACTAACACCGCAGCAAGAAGGATCGTGGCGGAGCGGCGTCGCCGCGCGCGTTGTACTTCGTGTTCCGCCTGCTCTTCACCCCTTGTCGCTGCGCGAAGTGTTGGCTCTGCTGGGGTGATGGTGAGCCACGGCGCTCGGCGTTCGATCTCGTTCGCAAGGCGCGCAGCGGCACGCTGCCAGAACGAGGTAGATATTGCCGCGCGCTCTCGCCACGATCGTTCGACCTGGGGCTCTGCTGTGCTGCGATGCTCTGCGCGCAGTCGCGCCTCTGCGCGGGCTGCCTCCTGTGCGGCTCGTACTGCGTCGCTTGTTCGCTGATCGCGGGCTGGTGGCGGTTGGCTCTTTCCGCGCGCACGTGGGTCCACGCCACTTCGGGTGCTTGGTCGTCGCGCATCGATCACCGCTTGTGCTGCGGTGTCGATTGGCTCGTACGGTTGTGTAAGGGCGTCTGGCCGATTTGGGTCAGCTTTTGGTGTTGCAGGCTTTGCGGCGGCGATGCGCGCCTCGCGCTCGAGGTTCCCCTCCTCCCAACGCGCACGCGCATTGATCTTTGCAACGGCGACCGGGTCGGTCGGAACGTTGATGAGCGTGTCGGTCGTTGGTGTATTCCGCTGGGGAACTTTTCGTACCGGCGGCAACACTTCAAGGAGCACCGCTGGGTAGGTGAGTGGTGCGAATGCGCCGCTTGCTGGCGTTCGCAGCTTTGCGGTGCGCTTCGCATCGTCCGCAGTTACTGCCATCGCGACGCGATCTTCGGCTGACATCGAGAGGCGCGTTGTAGAGATTCCGCCGCGTTCGAGTGTGCGCGATGATGAGCCGGGCGCGTCATCGGGCAGCATGATGGTGGCGGTGCGCCCATCTGTGGTGCGGCGCGCCGCAATCGCTACGCCGCTGGTGCGAGCTGCGAGAACTTCGTCACGCGAGAGTGCAACGAGGCCAACGGCTACCTCTTTACCCAGTAGTGTTTGCGCGGTCATTAGCGCACGACGTGCCCGCTCTGCCGGGCTCGCCGACGCATCTTTGTCAAAGAGGTTCAGGGTTTCGTTTGCCGCTCGCTGCAGCTGCTCGGTGGTTGCGTTCGCGAGGGAGACCAGTACGGCGCGTGTGCCGAGCACGCGTTCTTCAGCCGGCCCTTTCGGTGTACGTGCGAGTAGCAGCCAGCCCTGGCCGAACGCCGGCTCAGCCGCTGTGAGCACTGCGGGGTGAATGGTCTGTTCGGTGTGGTCCATGTGTTGAGAATACGCTCAGTCTTGCTCGTTGTTTGGGCTGGCGATTCGCACAGTTAGGCCGATGGAGCGCTCGCCGCCGGGCCGCTCGCTAAAGGCGCGAGCGAGCTCGGCACCGCGCAGGTGGAGCTCTTGCGCCGCCACGGGGTTCCGTGCTTCAACAATGAGGCGGCTGCGCTCAATGGCAACGAGGTGGCTGACAGGGGCAAGGTGCGGCGCCACTTCGCGCAATAAGTCGCTGAATGCGCCCATTGTTCGTGCGAATCGCAGCTCCTCTTCAAAGCCGAGGGCGCGTGCCGCCTCAGGGAGCAGCCCCGCAAGCCCCTCTGGTCGCCCTTTTCGCGTGCGCTTCGCACTCACGTTGCCACCGTGCTGCCGTGGGGGCCGCGTTGAATCTCGCGAGCTGTTGCCTTCGCCACAAGGCCGGGCGCCAGGTCTTCGAGCGCGGTTGCCGTAATGATGCTCTGTGGGAGCGCGGCGATGCGTGCGACCAGATGCTCCCGTCGCTGGGGGTCTAGCTCGGAGAACGCGTCGTCGAGCAGCAGCACCGGCGGGTGGCCGTGCTCGTCGGTGAGCAACGTGATCTCAGCGAAGAGGAGTGCGAGGAGCAGGCTGCGCTGCTGGCCACGTGACGCAGTTGGCGCGATGTCGTTCCCTCCAACATGAAAGGCGATGTCGTCGCGGTGTGGACCAACCAGCGTGTACCCCTGATACCCCTCCGTCTCGGCGGTCTGGTCGAACGACTGCGAGAGGCGGGTGGCGCACTCGCTCGCCGATTCGTCCGCGCGGTACTCCTCACGTGAGAGGTAGTGCGTTTCAAGGTCGCCTTCGCTTGGCGCCACCTCTTTATGTGTCGCCGAAAGAACCGGGGCGAGCGCAGCGAGGAGAGCGAGTCGGCCAGCCACTACTTCTGAGCCTGTGGTGATCAGCATCTCGGTCCATGGGCGCATCTCGCCTGCAATGGCGCGCCGTGCTGCACCGTCGACCTCGAGCGCATCTTTCAGCAACCGGTTGCGCTGACGAAGCGCGCGTTCGTAACGCGTCAGGGTGGCTTCGTACCCGCGCTGCCACTGGGACGCTACGCGGTCGAGCAGCCCGCGGCGTACCGACGGCGCACCTACAACGAGGCCGGTCTCTTCCGGGACAAACGCCGCAACCCGTAGCCGCTGTCCAAGCGCCGCTGTGGTGCGCGGCGTTCCGTTCAACACGTGTTTCGCGCGCCCGGCGCGCGAGATCTCTACACCGAGTGTTGATTGTGCGAGCGTATCGGTGGGGTCGGCGCCATCGTCGCGCACTGTCACCATGATGGAAGCCTGATCGCCGTCGCCCGCAATCACTTCGCGCAACGCGCCCGCGCGGTGCGAGCGGCCAGTGGCCGCGATGATGCACGCCTCGAGGATGGTGGTCTTCCCTGCGCCGTTCTCGCCCCAAAAGATGTGTGCCCCTGGCGTAAGCGCAACGGTGCCGTCGATCCAGCTGCGCACCTGGTGAAGCCGCACGCTCTCAATCATTGCTACGCCGCGTGTTCGCGAGCGGGGTGGATCAGGACGGTGTGCGCACCGGCATCACAACGTGCAGGTAGTCGCGACCGTCAAGCGGACGAAGCAACCCGGGTGCGACAGGACCAGTGAGCTCGAGCGAGAATTGATCAGCCTCAACGCGTGAGAGCACATCAACAAGGTACTTCGCGTTGAATGCAATCGTTGTCCCTTCGCCCTCAACCTTCGCCTCAATGTGTGCCGCATGGTCGCCAACGTCTGCCGCTGCGGTGATGTCGATTGCTCCTCCGCCTGTGGTGGTAATTGCGAAGCGCACAATGTGCGCAGACGCGTCCGCAACAACCTGCGCCAGCTTCACTGCAGAGAGGAAGCTGTCTCGATCAAGCGTCACCTTGGTGGTGTGGCTTGTTGGAACAACCTGTTGGAAGTTCGGGAACTGCCCCTCGATCAGCCGGCTCACCAGCATGGTGTCGCCGAGCTTGAACTGGAGCTGGTTCTTGGTTGGGGTGAAGGTGATCTCAACAAGATCCTCCACGTCGGAGAGTAGTCGCAGTAGCTCTGCGTACGACCGGGCTGGAACGATCAAGCTTGTCTCTGGCGCCGCTTCCCCAAGCGGTGCGCCGGCAACAGCGATGCGGTAGTTGTCAGCGGCGGCAAACGTTGCCTTCTCCCCGGTGAACTTTGTCAGCACGCCGGTAAGGATCGGCCGAGCCTCGTCGCCGGCTGCGGCGAACACGGTTGACTCAAGTGCGGCCTTCAGTGCCTTCTGTGTGATGCGTGCGGTTGGTCGCTCACCAGCGGCCCCTACTGGCGGGTAGTCGTCGGCAGGTGTGGCGCGAAGGTGTGAGGCGTTTCGGCCGCACTTGATCTGCGCGCGCCCATCGGCAAGGAGCGAGAAGTCGATCTTCTCGTTTGGGAGGCCGTTGACCACGTCGGCGAGCAGCCGGGCCGGGATTGTGGTGGAACCCTTCTCTTCGACCTTTGCTGGCACCCAGTGGGTGATCGCAATGTCGAGGTTTGTGGCGACAAGACGAAGCCCGCCATCCTCGGTACCAAGGTAGACGTTCGACAGGATCGGTAGGGTGTTGCGGGTCGCCACGGCATGGCCAACGATGGCAAGGCCGCGGGCGAGGTGGTCCTGGATTGCCGAGAGCTTCATCTGTTCCTCCACATATAGGTTCCCTCTCTAGGGTAATAGTGTCTTAGTTGTTTTAACTCGTCATCACCGTATTCGTACTGTGGGCGGCGTGGAGAGCCGTGCTCACCTTCGCACAAACCGGCCGTGGGAAGGGGCCCTCCCGGCGTGGAGAACCCGTACCCCGCCCCCTAAAACCCCCCTAGCGCTGGGGAGACCCTGCGGAAAACCCTGCCAGGTTACCCACACCCCTCTTCACACCCTTTGAGAAAAACCCCCACAAAACCACACCGGTGAGGGTGTTATCCACGAGATTTCCACAGCCTGGGGGGCTACGGGCGGGCGGCAACTCCTTGGCCGAGACGCAGGAGCGCTTCGCGCAGCAAGGCAACCTCGCGGCGCAGCTCGCCGTCATAACTCATCTCTCGCTCGATCTTGGTGCAGGCGTGAATGATCGTGGAGTGGTCACGCCCGCCCAGGGCGGCGCCGATGCGAACGAGTGAGGCGTCAGTCTCTTCGCGGGAGAGGTATGCCGCGATCTGTCGCGGGGTCACGATCTCCCGGTCGCGCTTTGGGCCACGAAGCTGCTCAACCGTAAGGCTGAAGTGTTCAGCAACGGTGGCGACAACCTGCTCTGGCTCAAGGATGCGCTTCGGGTTCGGGTACACCGCCTCGCTCAATACGCGCGCGGCGAGCTCCATCGTGACCGGCATACCGCTGAGTCGACCAACGGCAACGAGCCGAGTCAGTGCGCCCTCGAGCTCGCGGACATTGCTCTGCACGCGTCGCGCAACCTGCTCAACGACATCGTTTGCAACGATGACGCCGCTCTCTTCAGCCTTCGCGCGCAAGATCGCAATACGTGTCTCAAGATCTGGCGACGAGATGTCGGCAATAAGGCCCCACTCAAATCGCGAGCGAAGGCGCTCCTCGAGCAACGAGATTTCTTTCGGTGTGCGATCTGATGTCAACACGATCTGCTTCCCGGCGGAGTGCAGCGCATTGAACGTATGGAAGAACTCTTCCTGCGTGCGCTCCTTGTCGGCGAGGAACTGAATGTCATCAATGAGCAACACGTCGATCTTGCGGAAGCGCGATCGGAACGCCTCGGCGCCGCTCTGCTGAATGCTGGTGATGAACTCATTCGTAAACGCTTCACCGGTGATGTACAACACCTGTCGCTTCGGTGAACGCTCAGCAACCGCATTGCCGATTGCGTGCAAGAGGTGTGTCTTACCTAGCCCGGTGCCGCCGTATAGGAAGAGCGGGTTATATGCGCCACCCGGTCGCTCAGAAACAGAGAGTGAAGCTGCGTGCGCGAGTCGATTCGCTGCGCCAACAACGTAGGTCGCAAATGTGTAGCGAGCATTTAAATTCGTTGCACGCGCTGGTGCGTCGCGATCAACGACGCGCACGCTCTCCTGTGGTGCAGTAGCGCGCGGTGTGGTGTCGGATGAGGCGACACCCTTCCCCTTTGCAGTAAGTGCGCCGTGCGCATCAAGCTCGGCATCGCTCACCACCTCAACAGAGAGCGTCACGCTATAGCCAACAACCTTGGCCAACGTTTGTGCAATGAGAGAGCGATAGCGTTCATCAACCCAATCCTTTGCGAATCCAGACGGGACGCCGAGGACGAAGGTGGCGGTTGGCTCATCAACCCGAAGGAGTGCGGTGCGACGGAACCAGGTCTCGAAGGTTGCCTGCGAAAGGCTGATCTCCAGCTCTCCGAGGACTGCGCGCCAGACCTGTCGTCGATCCATTCCGCAGCGCCCCCCTGTGTTCCGTTGGTGTGCGCCACCAACACTGCGGCAGAAGGGCGGGGCGCCGAGGAGTCGGCGGTACCACCCTGGTGCAAGATTGAGTCTGTGCTGGCCGGCTTGCGCCTGCCCCTCCCACAGCCCCGAACAAGAGACCAACCGACGGTGTGATGTCGTTTGGGCCCTTTGTGGGGAGGCGGAGAATAGCACCCGCGGCGGTTCCTGCAAGCCCAGCCTCACCCCTATTTTTGATACCCCCCAGGGGTATCTGGGTAAATCCCCGTTACAGGGGCAGCAATTGACACCGCCGCCTGCGAGGAACGATACTTCCCCTCTCAGAACCGCCCTCTTCGCGGCCTGAGTGAAAACCAGGAAGAACCCCTCGGGGGCCACCGCCGACGAAGGCAACCGTGGCACTTGAGACCACCGGATCGGAGCGATAC
>CANKMK010000012.1 GCA_947483025.1 Chloroflexota bacterium
GACCATGGCGATGTCGCGGTCCTTCGGGGCGATGTCGTTGACGACCTTGTCGCCGATCAGCAGGGTGCCGTCGGTGATCTCTTCGAGGCCGGCGATCATGCGCAGCGAGGTGGTCTTGCCGCAGCCCGAGGGGCCCACGAGGACCATGAACTCGCCATCCTTGATCTCAAGGGAGAGGTTTTCGACGGCGAGGACCTCGCCGTACTTCTTGGAGACACCCTGGAACGTCACCGTAGACATATGCACCCTCCTCGCTGGCTGGCCCCTCTATGGGGGCATCCCGCCGCGAGGCGAGTCTATCAGCGTGTAGGGGCTGAAGCCGAGGGTGGCGCTACTTCTGGGCGACCCCCGTCGGCATCTCCTTGATCCCCCAGACCGGCCCAAAGAGGAGCGGGACGAAGGCGAAGGTGCCACCGATCCCGCCAATGATGAGCGCCTCGCGCAGCCCCAGGTTGGTGCCGATGATCCCACCGAGCAAGGCACCGATTGGGATGGTGCCCCATACGAACCAGCGCATGGTGGCGTTCATGCGCCCAGACATCTCGGGTGGCGTGAGGGCCTGGCGCAGGCTGACCTGGTTGATGTTGTACAGGGTGCCCGACGCAGCCGCCGCGAAGAAGCCGCCACCGATCACGAGGGCATTAAGAAGATCGTTCCCCGGCTGACAGAAGGCGAGCACCGCCAACATCGGTCCGCCCAACGGAATGGTGAGAACGATAGTGCGACCGACCCCAAGCCTCTTTGAGATGCGATCTGCGAAGAGGGCACTGATGAGTCCCCCAGCGGATCCGAGCGTTGCGGTGAAACCGATGAGCGCCACAGAGAGGCCGAGCACGTTGTAGGCGAAGAGCATCTCAACAGTTCCGGCAATCGTGCCGAACAGGTTTGATGTTGCGGTCGCGCCGCCAATGGTGCGCAGCGCAGGGTGTCGAAAGACGTAGCGCAGTCCTGCAGCAATGTCTGATCTCAGCGAGGCGCGTGGCGCGCTTGTGGCTGGCGCGTCAGCGTCATTCAGTTCGGCGACAGATTCGTGATGCGGCTTGATGGAGAAGATGAAGAGCGCAGAGAACACGTACGAGATGGCATCAATCACCACCGCCGCAGGTGCCTTGACGATGGCGATCAGCGCGCCGGCGAGGCTTGGCCCAAGGAGCCCAGCTGCGGAGCGACTGATTTCAAGTTTGGAGTTGCCTTCGACGAGATCCTCCTTCGGGATGAGTGAGGGGAGATAGGCCTGGTAGGCGACGTCGAAGAAGACGGTGAGGGTGCCGAGAAGGAAGCCAACGATCACCAACTGCGGAATGGAGAGAACGCCAAGTACGTACGAGACGGGCAGCGTGAGCAGCAGAAGTGCACGGCCAAGGTCTCCAACGATGAGGACCCCCCGGCGTGGCAAGCGATCGACGAGTGCCCCAATGAGCAGCCCAAAGACGAGGAAGGGGAGGAAATCGGCGATGTTGATGAACGCGATCTCCATTGGCCCTGCGTTCAGGAGTTGAATCGCGACAATCGGCATTGCCAGGTGGCTAAAGCTGGAGCCGAAGTGGCTGATCGTCTCGGCAGTCCAGAGGCGGATGAAGCCTGGGTCGTGGATGAGGCGGCGTCGGGGGACGAGTGTGGGCAAGATGCGCTCCTCACGTGTGGTGGGGTGGCCAGAGGGAATTGAACCCTCATCTGCGGCTCCACAAACCACGGTCCTAACCATTGAACGATGGCCACCAAGCAGCCGCCATCTTACCCCGCGGGGAGGGGGTCGGCGCAGGGTAGAATGGGGGTCGGCGCCCTCCCCATGCGGGTGGCGCCCGTAGGGAGGGTGTAACCGTGCAGATTCGACGTGCAATGCCCGCAATGGGTCGAATTCCCGCCGCCGAGTACGGCGTGACGCTGGGCGACTTCTTCTTCCCCGTCTTCCTCGGCGAGCGCCTCGGCGCACGCCTGCAAGGTCTCGCGCTGGCCGTGGTTGGCGCGGCGATCGTGGCCGCCTCCGCCCAGATCGTGATTCCACTCCCTGGCACCCCCGTGCCGATCACCGGACAGACCTTCGGCGTGCTCTTGGTTGGCGCAGCCCTTGGCGCGCGCCGCGGTCTCGCCTCGATGGTGCTCTACCTCGCGCTCGGGATCCTCGGCGCTCCGGTCTTCCGCGAGGGAAGCCACGGCATCGAGAAGTTCTTCATCTCTGGCGATGCAGGTCTCCTGCAGTTCGCCCCAACCGGCGGCTACCTCGTTGGCATGCTCTTCGCTGGATGGATCGTTGGGCGACTCGCCGACCTCGGCTGGGATCGCAGCGTGATTGGCACCATTGGCGCGATGGCGATCGGCAGTCTGATCATCTATAGCTTCGGCGTGCCGTGGCTCGCCGCCTCTGCGAACCTTGAGATCGGTGTTGCCATTCAGAAGGGGGTCGCCCCATTCCTGCTCGGCGATGCGATCAAGCTTGCACTGGCGGCTGCGGTCTTCCCTTCGGCCTGGTGGTACGTGAACCACGGCCGGAGCGACGGTCCACGCTGATCTAACGGCGACGCACCTGATGCGTCGACCCGTTCGCGCCGCGCTTCTCGCCTTCGACCTGGGGAGCACCTCAGTCAAAGCACTCCTGATCAACGCTGAGACTGGCGCGCCGATCGCGATTGCACGTCGCGCGACGAGTGGCGGGGCAGATGCGCGCGAACAAGATGCCGACACGTGGTGGGAGGCGATCTGCGCCGCCACCCATGAGGTGATGGCGCAGGCGGCTGCGCAAGGTGCCAACACGATTGAGGTCCGCGGGATCGGTGTCGATGGCCACGGACCATCGTTAACCCCCGTACGCGCCGACGGGAGCGCCGCGGGCTCGGCGTTGATGTGGCGTGATCGGCGTTCAGCCGACGACGAGGCCGCACTCGCAACGATTCTTGGACGTGGCGGATGGCTCCTCGGCGAACTGCCAAAGGCGCGGTGGCTCATTCGCGAGCGCCCTGAGGTCGCCGCCGCATCAACGTGGCTCCTCTCGTCGTGGGATGCACTCACCCTGCGACTCTCTGGTGAGGCGGTCAGCGCCTTCTGGGATCCGGCGCGAAGCGTTTCACCCGCCCAGCGCAGCGCGTTGCTAGCGGCAGGTCTAGATGAGCGCGCACTCCCACCAGAGGTGTTCCCAGGCACCAGAATCGGCACACTGCTCCCTGGACCAGCTGCAGATCTCGGACTCTCTGCTGGCATTCCAATCGCCGCAGGGATGAACGACGGCCTCGCCGCCGTTGTTGGCGCAGGCCTCACCGATCCTGGCCTCGGCGTCGATGTGGGCGGTACCGCGGGCGGCGTCGCAGTGGCGACAACGAGCGCTGAAGCACAGCGCATCAGCACCGCACTCCCTGGTCGCCTCTGGGCAGGACCGACTCCAGCACCGTTCGGCGATGGGGTGATCCTTGGCGGCGCGTTCGCAGGCACCGGCCGACTCCTTGAGTGGGTCGTTACCGAACTGCTCGCGAACGATCCAGCAGCGGCGCCGGCACGCCGCGCTGAGCTCTTCTCGACCGCCGCCGCGCTGCCACTCGGCGCCGATGGGCTCATGGCGAAACCGATCTCCCATCTTGGTTGGAGCAGCCCTCGCTCTGCCGATGATGCATTCGATGGACGAACGGATCAGCACAGCGCAGCGCACCTCGTACGCGCAGCGATTGAGGGGGGTGCCCTTGCCGTCGCCCACCTGCTTGCCCCAGCGATTGAAGCCGGACTGCAGATCAGCGAGATGCGCCTCTCAGGTCCAGCAACCGGCGCTGCACCTGGGCCGCTCTCAGGTGGTGAGCCCGTGCCTGCGTCACTGACTCAGCTCCGCGCCGATCTCTTCGGTGTGCCCGTGGTGATTGGCAGGAATCCCGAAGCATCGGCGGCGGGTGCTGCCGCACTTGCCGGCGTCGCATCTGGCACCTTTGCCAACCTTCGTGAAGCGTCACACGCCGTTGCGGCGCCAGCACAACGCGTTGAACCTGATGCGCGCGCACAGGGTCAGGCGCGGGAGTTACTGCAGCGATATGGGGCACTTTCGTCGGCGACGGGGGAGAGCGGCGCGGGCCGCCGCGAGGACTAAGCCTTCCGCTTCGCCTTCGGAGCGCTCTTGGTAGCCGCCTTCGGCTTCGCCGCAGGCTTCACCTTCGTTGCGGCCTTTACGGCGAGCGCAATCTCATGACGCCCGGCGGCCGTGGTGGCCGCAGCGCCATCGGCGAGCGGGAAGTGGCAGGCCACATTCACGGTCACATCGCGCGGTGTGGCGACGAGCTTCGGCTCTTCGGTTGAGCACTTCTCTGGGTTGCCGAGCTGTTCACGCAGCCAGCAGCGCGTGCGGAAACGGCAGCCCGACGGTGGTGAGATCGGCGACGGGATCTCTCCCTCGAGGATGAGACGGTCCTTGGCATCGTGCGCCTCGACCTTCGGTACTGCTGAGATCAGCGCCACGGTGTACGGATGCTGCGGCTTGGTGAAGACACGCTCAACCGGGCCAATCTCAACGACCTTGCCGAGATACATGACGGCGACGCGATCAGAGAAGTAGCCGACAACGTCGAGGTTGTGGCTGATGAAGAGGTAGGTGAGCCCCTTCTCGTTGCGCAGATCGGTGAGTAGGTTCAGCACCTGGCTCTGGATCGAAACGTCGAGCGCTGAGACCGGCTCGTCGAGCACGATGAACTCTGGGTTTACTGCAAGGGCGCGGGCGATGCCGACGCGCTGTCGCTGCCCGCCCGAGAACTCATGTGGGTAGCGCGAGGCATAGTTGGGATCGAGTCCCACCAGGTCGAGCACTTCGCGTACGCGCTTCTCTCGCGCGGCATGGTCGCCAAGCTTGTGGGCGAGGAGCCCCTCTTCGATCTGGTCGCCGATTGGGAGGCGCGGATTGAGCGACCCGAATGGATCCTGGAAGACGATCTGCATGCGCTTGCGCAGCGCGCGGCGCTCGGCGGCGGAGAGCTTCTTGATCTCACGGCCGTCGAAGGTGACGGAACCGGCGGTGGTTGGCTGCAGGCCGAGGGCGACACGGCCGAGCGTGGTCTTGCCGGAGCCCGACTCGCCGACGAGGCTGAGTGTCTCTCCGCGATTCACCGTGAGGTCGACGCCGTCGACGGCGCGAACCGCAAGTGGCTTGCGAATCAGTGGGATGCCGCCGCGCACCTGGAAGTGGCGCTTCACACCAACGAGCTTTAGGAGTTCGCGCTTCTCTGCAGACTTGCCGCTCATCGCGCCGCCCCCTTCTTGGTTGCTGTCGAGGTGCGCTTCCCTGCGGCGGTACCGTCGAGCACCTCCTTGGTGCGAATGCAGCGAACGAGGCGCCCATCCTTGAGCGGCTCAAGCGGCGGTACCGCAGTGGTACAGGCGGTGATGGCGTAGCGGCAGCGTGGAGCGAAGCGGCAGCCGGCCGGGAACGCGTCAGGCGACGGCACCATGCCCGTGATGGTGTTGAGCTTCTTGCCACGCGCCGCGAACGAAGGGATCGAGGTGACGAGGTCACGCGTGTATGGGCTCGCCGGCTCGCGCAACACGTTCGCAGCGTTGCCCGTCTCAACGATCTGGCCGGCATACATCACGGCGATGCGATCGGCCGTCTCGGCAACCACGCCAAGGTCGTGGGTAATGAGCAGGAGTGCGGCGCCGCGCTCGGTGGTGGTGCGGCGCAGCAGGTCAAGCACCTGCGCCTGGATGGTGACATCGAGGGCGGTGGTTGGCTCGTCGGCAATGATCATGGAGGGCTCGCCCGAGAGGGCCATGGCGATCATGGCGCGCTGGCGCATGCCGCCCGAGAGTTGATGTGGGTACTGCTTGGCGCGCTGGTCTGGCTGCGAGATCTCGACCTGCTCGAGATAGCCGACCGCCAACTTGTGGGCCTCTTTCCAGCTCAACTTGCGGTGGGCAACGATCACTTCGGCGATCTGTTCGCCAATCGTGGTGACTGGGTTGAGGGCAGAGAGCGGCTCCTGGAAGATCACGCCGATCCCGCCGCCACGGATTGGGCGGAGCTGATCCTCGCTGAGGCCAACGAGCTCGCGTCCCTTGAACTTGACCGAGCCCTCGATGATTGCCTGCTTGCGACTGAGTAGCGAGATGATCGCCATGGCCGAAACGGTCTTCCCCGAGCCCGACTCACCAACAATCGCGAGGCACTCACCGGCAGCGAGGTTGAACGAGACGCCATTCACAACATTCAGCACACCGCGACTGGTGCGGAAGCTGATGGCGAGGTCCTTCACCTCAAGGAGTGGGGCAGTAGAAGCCGCAGCGCGCTTGGCCACAGGGCTCTTCTTCACAGCGCTCATGACCGTCGACCCTCTGGCTCGAGGCTCTCACGAAGCGCGTCGCCAATCATGTTGACGGAGAGCGAGGTCATGATGATGAAGAGGCCTGGGAATCCGATCCACCACCAGTTCCCCTGAAGAAGGAAGTCTTCAGCGTTTGAGAGCATGTTGCCCCAGGTTGGGGTGAGCGCCGATACGCCGAAGCCGAGGTAGCTGATGAAGGCCTCGCCAATGATTGCGCCGCCAACGGCGAAGGGGAACGAGACAACGACTGGCCCAATGGCATTCGGCAGCACGTGGCGGATCGCAATACGGATCGGGCGTACGCCGAGCGCGCGGGCCGCCTCGATGAACTCCATCTCGCGCAGGGCGAGCACCTGTCCGCGAACCAGGCGCGCGGTACCCATCCAACCGAAGACGATGAAGACGATGATCACGGTCTGGAGTCCGGTGCCGCCCAGGGCGCTCAGGATTTTGGCTCCGACGATGATCACGAAGAGGCTTGGGATAGCGAGGAAGACGTCAACGATGCGCATGAGGAGCGAATCGAGGCGCCCGCCGAAGTAGCCGGCAATGATGCCGACCAGCGTACCGATGGTGATAGAGCCGACCGCAGCCGCGAAGCCAATGAAGAGTGACGCTCGACCACCATTGACGACAAGCATGAACACGTCGAGCTGGAGCTGCGCCGTCTCGCCAAAGATGTGCTCAAACGATGGGCCTCGCCCAAGGAAGACGTATTCGCTTGGCTTTGGGATCTCCCCGACGCGATATGGCGCGAAGATTGGACCAACAACCACGAGGAAGAAGACCACGCCAAGAATGGCGAGTCCCCACGGGCCCTGCCGACCAGCGAAGAATCGGCGACGTGCCTGGGCCCAGGGGCTCTCGGCCCGCTGCACCTTGGCTCCCTTCTTGGCGCGAGCCGCAGTGGTCACAGGCGAACCCGTGGGTCAAGAACGGCGTAGAGGAGGTCGGAGATCAGGTTGCCAAGCACGACCATCAGTGAGCCGATCAGGAGGATCGCCATCAGTACTGGGTAGTCGAGCCCGTTTGTTGCAAGCAGGGTGAGTCGACCAACGCCAGGCCACGAGAAGATCGTCTCTGTGATGAGTGCGCCACCGAAGAGGAAGGGGAAGGCGAGCCCCAGATTCGTGGCGAATGGAACGAGCGCTGTGCGCAGCGTGTGTCGGAAGATGATGCGGCGCGATGAGAGGCCCTTTGCCCGGGCGGTGCGCACATGCTCGGCACTCAGTGCGTCAATGACCGAGGCGCGCACGTAGCGCGAGTCGCCAGCGACGCTAATGATGACGAGGGTTGATACCGGCAGGATGAGGTGGCGGGCGAGGTCAACAATGGCGGTGAGCGGCTCTACCGCAAAGTACTGCCAGTACGCCTCGCTGCCGAACGCTGGTGAGAGTCGACCATCCGTCATGCCGCTCACAGGCGTTAGTCCGAGCGTGACGGCGAAAATCCAGATGAGCATGAAACCAAGGATGAACGTGGGGAATGTTGAACTGACATAGGTGACGGTGGTCACCGCGTTGTCAAACTTTGATCCAGCTCGGAGCCCTGTCCACACACCGAGGAGCACGGCGAGGCTCAGCCAAATCACAATGGAGAGGCCGGCGAGGATGAGGGTTGGGAGCGCAGCGGCGGCAATAAGGTCGCCAACGTTCTCACCATTCGCGTAGGAGTACCCGAGCTCACCGTGAAGGATGCCCGTGTAGATGCCCGAGATTTCGCTCGGCAGGAAGGTTGGGAACCCCGTTGGGCCGATGAGGGCATCGAGGCCGTCTTTGTCGCGGCGGCAGGCGCCGAGCCAGCGGCAGTACTGCACCGTGACCGGCTTATCGAGTCCGAGCGACTGGAGGTACCCCTCTTTCTGCTCTTGGGTGTACTTCGGGTTCTCGGCAAACTTCTGCTCCGGTCCGCCTGGCGCAGCGAGAATCAACGCATAGATGAGCACGCTCGAACCGAGCATGATCACGATCCCCAGCGCGATTCTTCGGAGCGCGAACTTAATCATTTGCCGACCTTTCTACGGGTCTGATTTTCAGGGAGTGTAGCCCTCAGCCTAGCCGATCGCCAGGAGGGCCAGATAGCACTCGCCGCGAGGCCCTCCCGAAGGAGGATCCTCGCGGCGAGAGTGGTTTCTACCGCTGTAGAACCCCTATGCGCTCTTAGTTCGCAGCTGCGACGTCGAGCTCGTAGGCGTTCCAGATCGGGCCCCACGCCTGATGCGCGAGGTACCCGGAAACATTGGCTGAGACCAGGGTGATGTCCATCCAGTAGTGGAGCGGGATGGCAACGACATTCGCCGTCATCACGTCCTGAACCGTGTACATCAGAGCCTTCTGCTCCTCAACGTCCACCGAAGTCTTGACCGCCTCGAGGGCAGCATCAAGCTCTGGGATGTTGACGAACTGGTCGTTGCCGCCACCGTTCGCTTCGGTCTGGCTCGAGTGGTACGAGTCGTACCCGCTCGGCTCAACCGAGGTGATGCCGAAGGCGTGCAGGGCCACGTCGAACGAGCCCTGGGCCAGGTTGCACTTCGTGTTTGGCGGCGTGTCCGTCAACGTGCCGAAGAGCGTGCCGGCGCCGACCTGGTCGACGATGCCCTTGATGCCAACTTCCTTCAGCGCTGCAACGAGCAGCTGAAGCTTGGCGCCACGGGTTGGCTTCATCGTGGTGCAGAAGTCAATGATGGCTTCCGTACCGTCCTTCTGAACAATTCCGTCTCCGTCCGTATCAACCCAACCGCCAGCGGCGAGGGCAGCCTTCGCGAGCTCTGGGCTCTTGTCGGCAGGAACGGCGCTCGAAACATCCTTATAGAAGAAGAATGCTGGGAGCTCCATGTTCGTGGCCAGGATTCCTGAGCCACCCTCGATCTGATCGAGGTAGAGCTGGCGGTCTACGACGTGAGCGATAGCCGTGCGGATCGCAATGTCAGAGGCCGGGCAGCCACCACCACGCGCAGCGCGGGTTGGGAGCACGCCATCAACGTCAGCCTCGGCGGGAGCCCCGTCGCTGCAGACCGTTGTGGAGAAGTTCGGGCGCAGGAACTCAACCGTGAACGATGGCAGGGTGCGCTGTTCATCGCCAAGGTCAGCGGTTGGTGCGAACTGGCTGCCGTCAAGGTCGGTGACCATGTCGAGCTCGCCAGCGCGGAACTTCGCGGTACAGGTTGAAGGCGAACCGCACACGACGTACTTGAGTCGTGCGAGCTTAGCCTGCCTGCCGTTGCGAGGATCCTTCCAGTATGGGTTTCGAACGATCACCGTCTCGACACCGGTCGTGCGGCTCTCGTACTTGAATGCACCGCTCGTTGGAACGTTTGGCAGGTCCTTGGTGCGGTAGCCCGCGCCCAAGAGCATGTCGTTCGAGACGTCGGTGGCAGGGTTTCCGCCAA
>CANKMK010000013.1 GCA_947483025.1 Chloroflexota bacterium
GAAGCGAAAGACGCTGATCGGTGCGGACGCCTTCACCGGCGTAGGAACGCTGATCGTTGCGCCAGCGGGCATTGGTATCGGGGCCAAGACCGGTGCTGGTACGGTAGTGCTTGCGGATATTCCTGATGGCTGCACGGCGGTCGGCGTCCCGGCCCGCATCATCCGGGAGGCATAGCCATGCTCGGCACCGACATTCTGATCATTCTTCTGCTGATCCTGATCAACGGGTTCTTCGTTGGTGCCGAGATTGCGTTCGTCTCCGTTCGCCGAACACGCCTCGATGAGCTGGCCGAGGCGGGGGATCGCCGCGCCAAGCGTGCCCAAGTGCTCATGCGCGATCCGGGGCGTTTCCTTGCGGTAATCCAAGTTGCGATCACCTTCCTCGGGGCTCTCGCCTCTGCCGTGGCCGCGGTCAGCATTGTGACGATCGTCGCTGAGCCGCTGCGCGGCATTGCGCTCATTGCTGACCAGGCCGATACGATCGCACTTCTCTTTGTCACCTTTATCGTCTCTGTGGTCTCGATCGTGCTCGGGGAGCTGATCCCGAAGGGACTGGCTCTCGCCAATCCCGATCGCATTGCACTCACCGTTTCTGGGCCGATCACCCTCTTTGCGAAGATTGTGAGTCCACTCGTTGCGGTGCTTGTTGCGCTGACCAAGCTCATCTCGAAGCCGTTCGGTATCGACCCAACGCGCACGCCAGAGCTCTCGGCCGCCGAGATCCGCCTGATCGTGGAGCAGGGGAGTCAGCAGGGAGTACTGGAGGCGGAAGAGGAGCAGATGATCAGCGCGGTGATGTCGCTGAGCGATTCAAAACTGCACGAGGTGATGGTGCCGCGCATCGATATCGTGGCGATCGATCAAGAGGCCAGCTTCGATGACGCGGTCACCCTGGTGCTCACCGAAGGACACAGCCGCACGCCGCTGTACAAGGAGTCGGTCGACCACATCGTTGGCATCCTCTACGCAAAGGACCTCCTGCGCATCATTGCGGCGGGTGGCCCTCGTCCACGCCTCCGCGACATCATGCGTCCAGCACTCTTCGTTCCGGAGTCGCAGGCGGTTGACGACCTGCTCAACGAGCTGCAGCGGCGCCGGGTGCACATGGCGATCGTGCTCGACGAGTACGGCGGAACAGCTGGCCTCGTAACGATCGAAGACCTCCTTGAAGAGATCGTCGGTGAGATTCAGGATGAGTTTGACGAAGAGGAGCCGATGAAGGTGATCGTTCGCGAGGGCGAGGCGATCCTTGATGGCCGCGCAGACATCGACGAGATGGGCGAACTCGTTGACCCAGCGCTAGAGCTCGAAGATGACGAGGAGTACGACACCGTCGGCGGATTCGTTTATCACCGCATCGGTCGCGTCCCCGTTGTGGGCGACAAGGTGACCGTCGATCCGTTCACGATTACGGTCGTCAAGGTGATTGGGCGCCGCGTCGGTAAGGTGCGCGTCACCTGGGATGCTGGGGCGGTCAAGCCCGTCGCGGATTAGGCGGAGATTACTCGGTCGATAATCTCTTCGAGTTTCGCGACGGCGCGCGGGTTCAACTGCGACAGGCTGCGAATCTCACTGATTGCCTTCGTTCGCCACTCCTGCGCTTGTAGACGGGTGTACTCACGCGACCCCGTGCGCTCAAGGACTGCCAAACCTGCGGCGACTGAATCGGCACCTGGGTTCGCCTCGGCGTAGAGGTTTGCCAGCACGGCGCGATCCGCGGGGCTGGCCTGCTCCATGGCATGAAGTACTGGGAGCGTCTTCTTGTGGCGGGCGAGATCGGAGGCCTCTTTCCCTGTAGCTGCCTCATCGCCCCAGATGCCGAGAAGGTCGTCGTTGATCTGGAAGGCGAGCCCGAGCGCCCAGCCAAAGTTTCGGAAACGACGGATCACCTCTTCGTCATCGCTGGCGAGGATGGCACCGGACTCTACCGAGCCGGAGATGAGTGCGGCGGTCTTGCGCCCGATCATCTCGAAGTAGTGCTCAACGCTCTGCATCTCTGTGCGGGAGCTTGCAGCGATGTCGATGAACTGCCCCTCGCAGAGACGGAGACATGTCTCGTCGTAGAGCTTCATGAGGCGGAGCACCTTGGTGTCAGAGAAGCCGAGCGTGGTGAGATGGTGCAGCGCGACTCGGCTAATCGTGAAGAGCGCGTCGCCCGTGTTGATCGCCTGAGGGACGCCTTCTCGTACCCAGAGCGTTGGCCGGCCGCGTCGCTCTGCGTCACCGTCTTCAATGTCGTCATGCACGAGCGAGAAGTTGTGTCCGAGCTCTACTGCGGCGGCGCCAGGAAGTGCGCGATCCCAGTCAGGCGAGATTGAGGCGTAGGCGAGGAGGCCAAGCAGGGGGCGCATGCGCTTTCCAGGTCGCGCTGCGGGATCCGAGTAGCCCAAGTGATAGCGAATCTGTTCGTACATCGGGGCCGTGATCGGCTCATCCCACTCGGCGAGTAGTTCAAGGATGGTGCGATCGGTTGCGGCGACCAGTTCGTCGAGGTTCAGGCTGAGCAGGTCGTTCCCCGCCCCGTGCTGCTGCTCGCTCACGCGTCCCCCTTACCTCTTGCCCGGCGCGTTTGAACGCGGCGCGGTTGTAGGGCAATGCTACCCTGCGCATCATGCCTGCACGTCAAAGCACTACGTCGCTGGCCGTGGTTACCTCCCGTTTCCGCCTCGGCGAAGCCGATCGCGTGCTCACCCTCCTCTCCGCGACACGTGGCAAGTTCAAGGCGATCGCCAAGGGGGTCCGCAAGCCGACGAGCCGACTTGGCGGGGGGGTGGAGCCCTTCGCTGAGCTTGACCTCGCCCTGATCACGGGGAGAACCTTCGACACCGTGACCCAGGTGCGCAGCGTGCGAGTCTGGCTCGGCCTGCGCAGTCGCCTCGGCAGTGCGGCAGTCGCCTGGTACGTCGCCGAGTTGGTGGAGCGAGCCACGAGCGATGAGCAGCCCGAGCCTGAACTGTACGAGCTGCTCCTCCACGCCTGGGATCTTCTCGAGTCTGGCGCGCCCGATGCGCTGGTGGCGCGCTGGGCAGAACTTGCGCTCCTTGACGCCGCGGGGCAGGGCCCGGAGCTCGACGTCTGTCTTGCGTGCGGCAGGGCGCCGGTTGCGGGCGAGGCGCTGCGTTGGGATGACGAGGGTGCTGGCATCCGCTGTGCGTCGCACGCCATTGGCGGCGCGTTCTCGAGTGATGCACTGCGGCTGATGCGCGCGCTCCGACGCTTTGCGCCTGAAGAGCTCGTCTCGCTTACGCTGCCACCCGCTCCGCAGCGCGAGGTGAGCTGGGCACTGCGCGGCGCCGTGCACCTCCTCTTCGGTGCGGAGCCGAAGAGCCGCAGCTTCATGGACGAGGTCCTCGCACCATGAGCGGAGTGGAGCTGCTCCTCATTGCACTCGGCGGCGCGTTCGGTGCTGTTGCGCGCGCACTAATCGATCAGGCCGCTGCTCGCGCCGGCTGGCTCGCTGAATACGGCACCCTGACGATCAACCTCATCGGCTCGCTGCTTGCTGGCCTCATCGTGACGCTGATCATTGAGCGCTCCATGGTGTCCTTGGAGTTACGTCCACTCCTCATCACTGGTCTCCTGGGAGGGTTCACCACCTTCTCCGCGCTCTCTATGCAACTCTCGCGACTGATAGCGGCCGGGGATGCGGTGGGTGCGGCAATCTACGCGGTCGGCTCGGTGGCGCTCGGCGCCATTTGCGCGCTCCTTGGCGCAGCGATCGGACGCGCGCTGTAGGTAAGGGTTCAGCCGCGCGGCGATGGGACGGATGCGAACTAGGCGGCGATGAACCCCGTTGAGGTTGCAACGAACCAGATCGCGGCGAGGAGTGCGAGCATCGCTCCGTAGGTCAGCAAGATGCGGCGAAGGTCGCGGCGCACGACGGGCATCTCTTCAGCGATCTCCGCGGCGAGTCGCTGCGTGGACGCGGCCCTGGTGCCGATTGGCGCTGAGGTGCCCGTAATCACGGTGCTCTTCGGGGCGACGAGCGTTGCCTCATATGCGGCGGCTGCGGCCTCTTCGGCGGGGGTAAGACCACGCTTGGGTGCGTCGGCATGCGACTTCAGTTTCGGGCGCTGATCGGGGCGGAAGCGCTTCTCTCGTTTTGCCATGACTCCTCCTTACAGGATCGTTCGCAGAGGATACCTGACCCAGCTCGAGGGGGCCGCGGGGACTGATAGGATTCAGCCGTGGATAGCCAAGTTCTCCTTGCAATCGCCGTCGCCGGGGTGCTCCTCGCCCTGCTCGCGCTCCTCGTCGCTTTGATCTCCATGCGCAACCTACGTCGCCTTCGTGCCGATTATGCGGCGCTGGTCTCTGGGAGCGAGGCACTGACCGCTGAGCAGCGATTCGCTCAGGTACTGGAGCGCGTTGCCCAGCAGGGCACCTCGTCGCAGGAGGCGGGAACCCGCCTCAGCGCCCTTGAGGCGGCCGCCCCCGGGAGCCTGAGTCGTATGGGCCTGATCCAGTTTCAAGCATTCGAGGATGTTGGTGGTGGTCAAAGTTCGGCCCTTGCCTTGCTTGATGCGGTAGGGAGTGGCGTGGTGATTACCGCGTTGCATGCACGAGTCGGCACACGCATCTACGTGAAGCGTGTCATTGAGGGTCGGGGCGAGGGGACCCTGGGCGCTGAGGAGTCGGCGGCGATTGCTGCCGCCTTGGCACAGCCTGCCTACAGCGCTCCACAACGGTGACGCCGCGCGCCTCAGGTGCGGGCGAGCGTGAGGGGGGATCGCAACTCCCAGTCTGGTCAGGGATTACGCCGAAGCGTCCTTCGGCACCAACGCCCACCATTGCCCATCTCGTTGATGATCTAAACGACGAGCAGTACGCCGCCGTTACGCACGGCGAGGGGCCACTCCTTGTCGTGGCTGGTGCGGGCACCGGAAAAACCCAAGTGATCACGCGTCGCGTTGCCTGGCTCATCGCTGAGAAGCGTGCGGAACCGGAAGAGATCCTTGCCCTGACCTTTACGGAACGCGCGGCAGAGGAGATGCAAGGGCGTGTCGATCGCTTGGTCCCGTACGGTTATGCCACAACCCCAATCAAAACCTTCCATGCATGGGGCGATGAGCTACTTCGCGCAAACGCCCATCGACTCGGCCTCTCTGGAGAGTTGCGCGTCCTGGGGCGCGCCGAAGTCGTTCTGCTCCTTCGCGAGCATCTCTTTGAACTTGGTCTCAAGCGATTCTTGCCGCTCGGCGATCCAACGCGATTCCTTGGGGACATCGCCGGCTACTTCTCACGCGCCAAAGACGAAGCGCTCGGCCCCGATGAGATTCAGAGGTTCGCTGCAGATCTTCAGGTACGGGCGGGTGAGGCACGAAGCGCCGCAGCGACAACCGCCGATCTCGAACTCCAGCGGAGCCTGGCCTCGTATGCCGACGCGGTGGAACTCCTCGCCACCGAGCATGGGGAGCTCAGTGCGGCACTGCGCGCCTACCGCACCATCCTCAATGAGCGTGGCTTACTGGACTTTGGGGATCAGGTGTTGCGTGCATATGAGCTCCTGCGAGACGACCCTCTCGTTGCGGCGCGTGTGCGAGATCAGCACCGCTGGATCTTGGTCGACGAGTACCAAGATACGAACCGGCTCCAGGGTGCGCTTGTCGATCTCGTATCGGAGGGGCGGCGCAATCTAACCGTTGTGGGCGATGACGACCAATCGATTTACCGCTTCCGTGGGGCGGCAATCAGCAACATCCTGAACTTCACCGAGAGATACCCCGATGCGAGCAAGGTGGTCTTGACGAAGAACTACCGCAGCACTGGCTCTGTGCTCACCGCCGCGCGACGCCTGATTCGTTTCAATGATCCAGAGCGGCTTGAAGTTCGCCTCGGCATCTCCAAGGAGCTCACTCCAGAGGGGATGCCCGGCGATGCGCCCCCAGTAACCTTCCGTAGATTCCGTACCACGGCAAACGAGGCGGATTGGATCGCCGCTGAGATCCGCGACTCCATCGCCGGTGGGCGACGGGCTCGTGATCACGCGGTGCTGGTACGCGCCAACGTCGACAGCGTGGAGGTTGGGCGCAGCCTCAACATGCTCGGCATTCCATGGCGGTCAAGTGGCGCAGCCGGCCTCTACGATCGCCCCGAGGTGCGCCTCCTCTTGGCGGGCCTGCGCCATGCGGCTGACCCAGACGCTGCAGCGCCACTCTTCCTGATCGCCGCCGAGTCGCGTTTCAAGGTGCCACCAACGGTTCTGGCCGCCGCTGTGGGTAAATCGCGCCGAGATCACACCTCGCTGCGCGAGAGCCTCGCAGCCGTCGGGGCGGGCCATGAGGCTACCGAGCGGCTCCTGGAGCGCCTCGCTGGGGTGGTGCAGGAGAGCGTCGAGCGCACGAGCGGCGAGGTGCTCTATCGCTGGCTGCGTGAATCGGGCCTGCTCGCCGAGCTCACCCGCGAAGCAACGCCGGAGTCTGACGAACGAATCCGTAACATCGGCCGTCTCTTTGACGTGGTGCGCTCCCGCAGTCGACTCCTGGAGCTTGACCGTGCGCCATTCCTGGTGCGCTATCTCGAAGAGCTTGGTGAGGCGGGAGATGATCCGTCGGCCGCCGATGTTGACCCCGATCTTGATGCGGTTGCGCTCCTCACCATTCATCAGGCGAAGGGACTGGAGTTCCCAGTCGTCTTTGCTGCAAATCTCGTTGAGGGGCGCTTCCCAGCGAAGGGTCGACCGCCACGCCTTGCACTTGCTGCGGAACTGGGTGGTTCCGATGATGTGGTGCCGCGCGACCCTCGCGCCCCAGAGGGGCCAACTGAGGCGGACGAAGAGGCGCTTCGAGAGGAACGACGCCTCGCCTATGTTGCAATCACGAGAGCGTGCGAACGCTTGGCTCTTACCGCTGCAGAACGGAGCAGTGGTGGCGTACGACCACGCAAGGTCAGTCGATTTGTCGCCGAGGCGCTCGACCTCAGTCGCGAGCAACTCGAAGAGTTCCCGCTGACGGGCGACCCCGCCTCCAAAATGGACGGGCTCGCGATTGTCGCGCCGCCACTCCCTGTTCTCCCTGTGCGTGAGCCAGGGGCGGGGGAGAGTGCGCCACTCACTTTGAGCTTTACGGCGATCGAGGCGTTCCTCGCTTGTCCGCTGCGCTATCACTACCAGCAGCGGCTCCGCATTCCACTGCCGCCCCATCACTCTGCAACGTACGGTGCTGCCATGCACGCCGCTGTCGCCGAGTTCCATCGCGGGCAGATGGCGGGTTCGCCGCCACCGCTCAGTGAGCTGTACGCCGCACTTGAACGCAGTTGGCAGAGTGCAGGATTTCTCTCGCGTAGCCATGAAGAGGCTCGCCATACGGCGGCGCAAGAGGCGATTGCCCGTTTCCGCAGCGAGGAGATGGCAACGGGTCACGCGCCTGCCTACGTTGAGAAGGACTTCTCGTTTGAACTTGGCGGGCACAAGATTCGCGGCCGCTGGGATCGCGTCGACGTGCAGGCGCTCCCGCCTGAGGGTCGCAGTGCGCCCATTCCAACCATTGATGTTCCGGGCGACGTTGTGCGCCCAACCCTGCCGCTCGGTGACGATGAGTGGGTGGTCGTCAGCGACTACAAAACTGGTGGGCGCGATGATGACGAGGCGAGCCGGAAGCGAGCGAAAGAGTCTCTCCAGCTGCAGCTCTACGCACTGGCCTGGCGTGCTGCGACGGGACGCCTCCCCGACGAGGTGAGCCTGCGCTTCCTCGACACTGGCCGTGTGGCAACCGTGCCGGTAGAACCGAAGCGCATCGTAAAAGCGCGCGAGCTGATTGTGGTTGCAGCGGAGGGAATTCTCGGTGGCGTCATGGATCCAAAGCCAGAGCTGATGACCTGTACCTACTGCTCGTATCGCGAGCTCTGTCCGGCATCGAAGGCTCCGGCGGGGCGGCCCGCATGACGCTCCGTGATGGAGATCGGCGTACCGCGGCTGAGCAGCTTGAGCTGCCGCTTGATCAACAGCCAACCGCACCGTATGCAGGAAAAGTGCTGCGCAGTGCCGCTGTGGATCCTGCACCACCACGGATCCCCGCAGGAGATCAGCGTCTCATTCGACTTCTCGGCGCCGGTGCGCTTGTTGCAGCAGTAGCGACGATCGGTGGCGCGCTCACGATCGATCCTGTTGATGAGCCGACACGAGCGCTTCTGGTTGCTGGTGCCTTGGCACTCGCGGTCGCGCTCGGGCTCACGTCGCTTCTTCTTCTGCGTTCGTTTCGGGGGCATCCAGGTGTCTGGCGCGTACGTCGACGCCGAAGCCTGCGGCGAGGGCTTTTTGCGGGTGCCCTGATCGGTGGGTATCTCGCCCTCCGCATCATCGGCCTCGGTGGGCCAACGGGGCTGCTGATCGCGGCGGCCCTCGTGGTCGTGGCCGAGGCTGCGATCTCGCGGAGCGAGATCGACTCGGTGTAGGCCTCGAATCTACCCCTGGAGAGGTGTAGGATTGACCAGCGCCCTGCTGGACGTTGGCTCGCACCGGCGGCGCATCTGAGTGAGATGGTGACCAATATGAGCCCGAATACCCCACCCTTTGCCGCCTCCCTTGCCGCGCTCGGCTGGAACGGCACTCCTGAGCAGCGCGACCCACTCGATCGCCCCTCGTATGTTGGGCCGGTCAGCTTCTCCCAACTCCCGTGGGTTGAGGATGTTGCCGAGATTCGTCGTCTCAACGCTGACATCGCAATCATCGGCGCACCGTTCGACGATGCCGTCACCCATCGTCCCGGCACACGCTTTGGCCCCCGCGCGATTCGAGAGGCGCAGTATCAGACTGGCACGCTCCATTCGTTGCAGGTTGGCGTGGAACCGTTTACGGCCCTCACCGCCGTCGACGCTGGCGACGCCCAGGTCTATCCTGGGCGCCTAGAGCATGGTCACGGTGCCATCTACCGCAAGGTGCGCGAGGTTGCCGAAACCGGTGCGCTCCCGATCGTGCTCGGCGGCGATCACTCGATCACATGGCCGAACGCGACGGCGATTGCCGAGATGCGTTGGCCGCAGCGCATTGGCATCCTCCACTTTGATGCCCACGCCGACGCCTCGATTGACGGCTACGGCTCGCTGCATAGCCACGGCTCACCGATGCGCCGCCTGATCGAATCTGGCGCGGTGCTCGGCAAGAACTTTGTGCAGGTCGGCCTGCGCGGCTACTTCCCCGATACCGAAACGCTTGGCTGGATGCGGGAGCACGGCATGCGCAGTCACTTCATGACCGAGATCGAGGAGCGCGGCTCAGAGGCGGTCATCGCGACGGCGATCGCCGAGGCGCTCGACGGACCAGACGCGATCTGGATCAGTCTCGATATTGATGTGGTCGATCCAGGCCTTGCGCCAGGAACCGGCACGCCAGAGCCAGGCGGAATGCTCTCGCGCGAGTTGCTCCGCGGGCTGCGACAGATTGCTGCGCAGGTCCCGATTGCCGGAATGGACATCGTTGAGGTGTCACCGCCGTATGACTGGGCGGAGTCGACGGCGATGATCGCCAATCGCGCCGCCCTGGAAGTCATTAGCGCGCTGGCAAAGCGCAAGGAGTCCGGCGAAACGATTCGTTGGGAACCCTCCCGCTGAGCGAAACTGCCTCCGAAGTACAACGTCGCCTGCTCGCCGACGAACGCGACCTAACGGCTGGCGCTGACGGCGATTTGACGTACTGGCGGGGGATAGC
>CANKMK010000014.1 GCA_947483025.1 Chloroflexota bacterium
AGGTCCACCACCGCATTCGGCAGCGTTGTTGCGTAGGCGAGGAGTGCGAGTGCGACACCGTAGGCAATGGTGCTGAGTGCTGGGAGGCGCCGCTTGCGGTCAAAGACGATGGCGGCGGCACAAATGCCGAAGGCGAAGGAGATGGTGAACTCGTAGAGGTTCCCCCATGGCCCGCGGCCGACGACGATGGCGCGTGTGATGAGCGCAACGCCCAGTGATCCGGTTGCGATGACGGCGAGCGCTGCTGCAATCGAACTGATCGGGCTGGATGATTCGGCGACCGTCGGCGCGCCACCATCGAGTTGTTCGGCGAGATTGCCGCGCATCGAAGCTGTGGCGGTCGCGAGTCGTGGTCGAACGGATCGGTCTCCCTGGGCTACGAGGACAAGGTGCACGACATAGAGGGCGAAGGCGCCGACGAGGGCAATGGTGCCAACGACGACGAGATAGAAGGAGAGGGTCGCCACTTAGGCGCGAGCCGCGCCGCCCGGAGGCGGTGCAGCAGGGCGCTCCAAGGCGATCGGCGTTCGCGCGCGCAGCTCAAGGCCGCAGGCGTCGCAGGTGCTGCGCTCCGCCATCCGAACAGCAAGGCAGCTGGGGCAGGCAATCAGGAGCGGCTCACCGCGGATCGATCGGGTGCTCCCATTTGGGTAGATGGCCGCCTCGCTGGCGGCGTACGGGCGTCCGGCAGGGAAGTGCGGTCGCCCATCGGCACCAATCGGGGCGGGGGTGGGGAGAGGCGCGCCGATCTTGAGCTGCGCTCCACGCTTGGTGATGCCGACCAGGGTCCAGATGCCGCCCGTCGAGAAGAGCCAGAGCAGTACGAGGGGGGCAATAAAGAGCGGGAGGAGACCGATCAGCGCGGCCCAGTCTGGCGTGACGATGGCGGGGACGAGCGTGCTGACCCAGGCGAAGAACTCGGCGATGCGTGCACCAATTTCACTCATAGATGGATCCTAGCGGGGGCGCGGCGGACGCGTTGACGGGCCACGTTTCTGTGTCGACCCGCGCCCCGGGCGCCAACGTCGTTCGGCGTCACCCTCGTCTTTCCCCGGTGCCGTCCGTCGCGGGCCCGACCCCCCGATGCTCGGGGGGCGCCCGCCGGTTCCAACAAGTGGTGTGCGCGGTGGGCCGCCGATCGCGTCGCGGAAGTAGCGGGCGCTGACGACCGAGGTGCCGAGCGCGGTGCACCGTGCGGCCAAGCCGCGGTCATCGGTAATGACAACGATGCGGTCCGCGGAGCCAGGATCCGGGGTGCCGATCGCTTCGACGATCTTGTCGTCGGCCGAGCGGGCACCCCCATCGCGGAAGACCTCGATCGCGACCCCTGGAGTAATGGTTCGGCGCAGCGTCGCCTCTAGGTTGTTCAGGCGACCCTCATCCCGTCCGCCGACGAGGTTGTTGCCATCCACCAGCAGGCGCTTCGCGTTGCGAAGGGTGACGCGCTCCTGATCTACCATCGCCTCATGCTCCTTTGTGTTGACCTGGATGGGGTTGTCTATCGCGGCAGTGAGCCGGTCCCTGGCGTTGGCCCGCTCCTTACTGAACGCGTTGCGGGTGGCGATCGCGTGATCTATGTCACCAACAACAGCTTCCTGCGCCGCGTTGAGTATCGCTCACGTATCGAAGCGTGTGGTGCTCCGCTCTCAACGCACGGCATCGTCACCGCCGCATCGGCCGTGGCGCAGCACTTTGTCGACAAGGGGTATCGCCACATCTTGGTCTACGGGGCAGAGGGGCTCGCTGCCGAACTGCGCGACGCGGGGCTCGACGCCTGCCGCACCGCCGAGTTCGATGGGCCAGAGTCACTCGCCGTGTGGGGAGTGGACGCGGTAACGGTGGGCCTCGATCGTGAGTCTGATTGGCACGACCTCGCCGTTGCCACCGATGCTGTGCGCGCCGGCGCCCCACTGATCGTGCCGAATCGTGACGCCAACTACCCCGACCCTGGCCGGCTGGTGCCAGGGACGGGCGCAGCGGTGGCGGCGCTCGAGGCGGCGACGGGGGTGCGCGCGATGGCGATTGGGAAGCCGGCGCCCGACCTGCTGCTGCAAGCGGCGGCACTCGACGGGAGCGACATTCGCGACGCGATCATGATCGGCGACTCTCCCGCGACCGACATTGCTGCGGCAAACGCGGCGGGATGTCGCTCCATTCTGCTGATGACCGGCGTTGGCGCTGGTGTTGGCGCGGTGCAGATCAGCGACCTGCCCGAGGCGCAGCGGCCGACCTGGGTTGCGCGCGACGCAGCAGAGATGGCGGCGATTCTTACCGCCGCCGCGGGGGGCGGAGCAACGCGTGGCTAACAGCTTCCTCGAACTCTGGCGCGTAGCGGGTCGGGAGCGCCAAGCTGGGAAGACGGGGTCACTCCCCGCCCCACTCGATCGCCTGAACGGCGAGATGCTGGCGGCACGTGACGGCGCACACCCGCTGGCATTCTTGGCCAGCACTGAGCTCCTGACACCGTGCACCGGCGCGCTCTCGGGCTCTCTTGAGGTAACACCCGGCAGCATTGTTGGCGGTGAGATCCATGCCCGCCTTCGGGTCCGCGCGACCAAAGAGATCAAGGGGCGCGGAACGCGCGTTGCCCTAAAGGGGCATCTCGTGCGCGAGGTCACGCAATCACACACGGAGAAGGTTGGCGATCAGGAGCACACCACGACCTGGATCGAGGTGATGGCCACAGAGATCGCCAACGTGCCACTGATTGAGATTGCCGTGCCAGCAACGCTCGCCCCCGGTGACGAGATCGATCTCAAGATCCTTGCACCCGCGCCGAAACTCGGACCACCCTCTCTGCATCTCGGTGTCTACATGGTGGTGTGGACGCTCCAGGTGGAGTGGGATATCGCCGCGGGCGTCGACGAGCGTGTAGCTGCCGTGATTGACGTGGCGCAGAATCCAGACCTGCTTCGGTCAGGTGTCCTTTCGCTCGGCCCCTCCGCAATGATGGCCGCCTGGTCGGAGGGGGAGGTCTCCATGGATGTTGACCCGGCACCACCGATCGCTCCAGGTGGGGCGTTGCGCGTCAACGTTCGTTGGCCGAGCGCCTCTGGTGGCCGCGGTGCACGTGTTGAACTCTATGCCGACCTGAAGATGGCGCCGCCCGTGCGCATTGCTGCCGCCGAGCTGCAAACGAGCGACCTTGCGAAGGGGAGCCTCATTACGTTCGAGATTCCGAGTGACGCGCCGCCGGTGTTCGACGGTGCGGGCCTCTCGCTCCGCTATCGCATCCGTGCGCTCATCGATCGACCGCTGCGCAGCGATCTCGCTGCGGAGCGCAACGTGGTGATCGGCTAAGCGACGCTGCGCAGCGCCGTCACGGCGATGCTCGTACCGAATCCAATGATGAGCACTTGTCCAACGATGCGCGTTGCGGTGACCGCACGCTCTGGAAGGATTCGACCCGCCGCCGCGCCAATCCCCCCCAACAAGAGTTGCCACGAGAGGCTCGCACCCGCGGCACCAAGGGTGAAGGCGACGGCGTTGATCGGGTCACTCCCGAGACCGGGGAGCCCGATGGCGAGCGCCAAGAAGTAGAGGATCGTTGCAGGGTTGATTGCGGTGAGGGCGATGAAACGGAGGTAGAGCTGCCGTGCACTCCCACGCACGCGCGGATCGGTGGCGGCATCCGCCCTAGTGCTTGTAGCGCGCAGCGAGAGGAGTCCGCGCACGCCGATTGAGATCAGAATCCCGCCGGAGAGGACCTGGAGCGGCACGAGCGCAACGGCAAGGAACTGGCTCAGGAGGCCGCCCACCACGAGCGCTAACGAGCAGAAGAGGAGGTCGACCGTCGCTGCACCTGCACCAGCGGCAAAGCCGCGGCGGAGGCCACCGATCATCCCCGTCTCAATGATGAGGACCGCGATCACGCCAACAGGGACAGCGATTGCGTAGCCGGCGAATACACCCGCGAGCAGAGCGTCAAGCATCGGTGCATCATACGGTAGAGCGGCGACCCGAAGAGGTCCCCGAAGCGAATTGGGAGGTTCTATGGCGCGAGTCTTTCTTACCGGCGCAACGGGTTTTGTTGGAAGTCACGTGCTGCCGGCACTACTGAGCGCAGGGCACTCTGTTACCGCTCTTGTGCGCAGCGATGCACGCGCGACGGCGCTGCTCGCGCGCGTGGCCGCCTCCCCAGGAAAACTAGAAACGCGCATCGGCCACGTCAACGATCGCGCCTCACTCGACGCCGCGATGGTTGGCTGCGACGCAGTGGTGCACCTTGTGGCACTAGCGCGCGACTGGAACGACGGTGCCGACCTTGAACGCGTCAACGCCGTAGGCACCGCCACCATCGTCGCCGCAGCCGAGGCGGCCGGCATCAAGCGCTTCATTCATCTCGGTGCACTGGGCGTGCAGGAGCGACCAGAGTTGCACTACGCCAGCTCCAAAGCGCGTGGCGAGGGCTTTGTTCGCGCCTCATCACTGGACTGGACGATCCTGAAGCCGAGCCTGATCTGGGGTGAGCGCGACGGCTTCTTCAACATCGTCGCGACGCTCGTCAAGATTCCTGCGCCAGCCGTACCAGTCCCTGGCAACGGGAAGAGCCGCTTCCAGCCGGTCTGGGTCGGCGATGTGGCCCGTGCCATCGTGCAGGTTCTCGAGGCGCCGAAGGGGAGCATCAAGGCCTCCTTCGAACTTGGTGGCCCGCGTTACTGGACGTATTCCGAGATCACGCGCGAGGTAGCGCGTGCACTTGGGAAGCGCCGCATCATCATCCCAATGCCGGTGCCACTCATCACCCTCGTGGCGCGCATCTCTGAGGCGATTCGCCTCCCATTCCCCGTTGCAACAGACCAGTTGCGCCAGTTGGCACTAGATAACATCGGCGCTACGGATGCGGTCGAGCGTGAGCTCGGCTTTGCCCCAGTCGATATGGGTGGCCGCCTCGGCTACCTGAAGCGCAAGATCGGCAAGCAGTAGGCGCCTACGCGCGAGGGAGGATCAGATGAAGATCGCCATCTCAGTCAAGGGCGCTGCGGCCAAGGCGGGCGTCTTGGTTATCCCAGTCTTCAGTGATCAGCTCGACGCGCCGCACCTTCGTGAGGCCGACAGCAAGAGTGGCGGACGCATCGCTGCCCTACGTGCGATTGGCGAGGGGACAGGGAGCCGTTACAGCTGCACCCTCACCAGCGCTGGCCGCCTTCCCGCTGATCACCTGCTCCTCGTCGGAGCCGGTGCTCGCGCCGACTTCGGACGACAAGAGCTGCAGCGCTGGGCGTCGGCGGCAACGCGTCGACTCGCAGGGCGCAAGGTCACGCGACTCGCCATCGATGCCACCGGCATCATCGCCGCGTTGACCAGCACCGCACCGGCACTCCGTGCCGAGGGTGGCGCATCGTTCGGCGCAGGCCTCTCAACGAACGCCACCAAGCAGAGTGATGCAGCGGTGATCGCCGTCGACTTCATTGTGCGCGGTGTCATCGACGGCTCCTTCCATGAAGGTGTCGGCGGAAAGAGCGTCATTGAAGCGCAGCCAGCCGCACTCACCGTGCTCGAGATCATCGTGCCAAGTGGCACGGATCTCGCCGCCGCACAAGAAGGCGCACGTCGCGCCGAAATCATTGCGAGCGGCGTGGTGCGCACACGACGCTGGTCGAACTATCCTGCGAATGAGATGCCGCCCCTCGGCATTGCCGAAGAGGCGCGCGATCGCGCGCGTGCCGTTGGCCTGCGCGCCACCATCATCACCGCCGCGCAGTTGCAGCGCATGGGCGCCGGTATGTTGTACGCCGTCGGCAAAGGCTCAAAGAATCCGCCGTGCCTCGTGGTGCTCTCCGGCGGCAAGCCCGGCGCAAAAGATCCGCTCGGCCGCCGTCTCGCGATGGTCGGCAAGGGCGTCTGTTTCGATACCGGTGGCATTTCACTGAAGCCACCGGCTGAGATGGAAGAGATGAAGCACGACAAGAACGGCGCGATCGCCGTGCTCGAGGCTGCGGCGACGATTGCGCAGCTTGACCCAGGCCGCCCGATTCATGCGGTTGCTGCCTGTGTTGAGAACATGCCGGGTGGAAACGCCACGAGACCGGGCGATGTGGTCACCGCCCTCAACGGAAAGCGTGTCGAAATCACCAACACCGACGCGGAGGGGCGCCTCATCCTCGGCGATGCACTTCATTACGCCGAACGAGAGCTCGGCGCAACGCATCTCGTTGACGTGGCGACACTCACCGGCATCGCGTACTCCGCATACGGCGGCGAGGTCGCTGCTACCTGCGGAACAGATGCAGGCTTCCTCGATGAATTCCACCTCGCCGCACGCCGTGCAGGGGAGGTCTACTGGCCGTATCCGCTGGCCGAGGCCTATATGAAGAACATGTCGACCTGGTCGGCCGACTTCCAGAATTCGGGCACGCGTGAGGCATCACTGATCCGTAGCGGCCTCTTCTTGCGCGAATTCGTGACCGTGCCGTGGGTGCATCTCGATATCGCAGGGACCGCCTATCGCCGCGGCGTTGCCCCATTCGCCGGTCGCGGCTCCACGGGGGCGGCACACACCTCCCTCGTCGAGCTGGCTATGGGGGGTGGCGTCCGCCGCTGAGGCTGATACTCTTCCCGTAGCGGAGGAGAGGAGGTCACACATGGAGCACTCGCCTGCGCCGACGCACCGCACACGCAGCTGGCGCGCCCGAATTGGCGTCCTGCTCACCATCCCCCTCCTTATTGTTGGCCTCGGTCTGGCACAGGCCGGACCGGTTCGCGGCGACCCCCTCGATGACGCCCTTGCCCAGCAGAAGGCGCTCGCCGCGCAACTCGCCGCCCAGCAGAAGGCCCTTGACGCACTGATCGCACAGCAGGGCGCCCTCACCGCCCAGCTGGCCTCAACGAGCGCAGCCCTTGCGAAAAACACCGCAACACTCACGAGCATCACGGCACAGGTCGCGCAGCTTTCAGCCGCCGTTCAACAGGCACAGGTTGGCTTGAACAAGCTCAATGCGGCAGTGAATGCACTGGACGCAGAGATCAGTCGACTGGTGAAGGCGCAACAGGCGAAAGCCCGTGATCTTGCAGCACGACAGGCAATCTTGGCCTCGCGCATCCGTGAGGCGTATATCACCGACCAGACGCCACCGCTGTGGGTCTTGCTCTCTGGGCAAAGCTTTACAGACATCCTGCTCGACATTGCCGGATTCAACGCACTTGGCGCAGAAGATGTGAAGCTCGCGGACGGCATCAGTCGTGACGCGGCACGCCTCGCCGAGATCGAAGATCAGGTGCGTGCCAACCGCGCCGAAACAGAGAAGCTGCGCGTTGCTGCCGCGAAGCAGAAGGCGGCGCTCGACAAGCAGGTCTCGCTCCTCAACGCTGCAAAGGCACGACTTGCCACCGCGATCGCCGCACAAAAGAAGGCGATCGCCGCACAGAAGGTTGCGATGGACAAGGTGATCGCTGACAAGAAGAAGCTCGCCGCCGCCGTCGCTGCGCTGAAGGCCGAAGAGGCGCGCGTGACCGCAACGGTGAACGCACTCCTCAAGGGGCAGTTCGGCTCTGGCCTCCCGACCGTCTACCAGGGTGGTTGGACATGGCCGATCGTGCATAACGGATCAGGCTTCGTGAAGCCGGTTGGCGGCAGTCGTCCGTACATCTCACAAAAGTTTGGTTGCGTGAGCTGGCCAATTTATCCGAGGAGCTCATCTTGTCCAAAGGGGTACCCATACCTTCACAACGGCGTTGACATTGCCGCTGCACCAGGCACGCCAATCTATGCGGCTGCTGCAGGCAAGGTGATGATTGCCGGCACCTGTAGCTATTGCGTTGTTTGGAAGGGGATGCGTCCACTTGCCTGGATCTGGATCGCCCACTCGAAGACGATGGTCTCTATTTACGGGCACATCGGTGATGGAAAGGTCTCCAGTCAGCCGAAGTGGCGCGTGCAGGCGGGCGACATCGTGGCCGCAGGACAGCTCATCGCGTTTGTTGGCTCAACGGGGAACGTAACGGGACCCCACCTGCATCTCTCTCTCTTGCAGAGTGGCAAATACGTCTGTATTCAGAAGTACCTACCCGGAGGAGCCTGCTCTGCGTACTGATCGCACCGTTGCGGTGATCCTTGCTGGGGGCGAAGGGAACCGACTCGGTGTGCTCTCGGGGGTCCGTGCCAAGCCCGCCGTACCATTCGGTGGCAAGTACCGAATCATTGACTTCACCCTCTCAAACTGCGTCAACAGCGGCATCGATGACGTGCTCGTACTCACGCAGTACAACCCTCGGTCGCTGACCGACCACATTGGTCGCGGGCGCGCGTGGGATCTCGACCGCACGATCGGCGGCGTACGCCTCCTACAGCCGCAAGTTGGCCGCGGCAACACCGCGAACTGGTACAGCGGCACGGCGGATGCGGTGCTCCAGAATCTTCGTGAGGTTGTGGCGAGCGGCGCGGACACCGTCCTCGTGCTCGCCGGCGATCACATCTACAAGATGGATTACGAGCGCTTCCTCACCGCCCACCGACGCAGTGGCGCCGACGTGACCGTCTCGGTGCGCGAGGTGAGCCTCGATGATGCGCGCCGCATGGGGGTCGTTGACACAGACGAGCGGAGCCGCATCACGGGCTTCCAAGAGAAGCCGAAGCGGCCCACCAGTCGCCTCGCCAGCATGGGGATCTACGCCTTCAGCACCGATGCGCTGGCCGCGTGGCTCGACGAGGCTCGCCCCGACTTCGGCGCCGACGTGTTGCCCGCCATGGTCGCGGGCGGCGCAAAGGTGATGGCCCACCGCTTCCGCGGCTACTGGCAGGACGTGGGGACCCTCCCCGCATACTTCGACGCGAACATGGCCCTCCTTGAGGCGAAACCAGAGCTCGACCTCTACGAGCGCGATTGGTTGATCCTTACCCGCTCCGAGGAGCGCGCCCCCGCGCGCATCGGTGCCGACGCCCGGGTCGAGCGTTCGATGATTTCGCACGGCTGTGTGATCGAGGGGATCGTGGAGCGCAGCGTCCTGTCGCCAGGTGTGCACGTTGGACGTGGCGCAATCGTGCGCGACAGCATCGTGATGTTTGATGCTGTGATTGGTCCAGGCGCCGTCATCGATCACGCCATCATCGACAAAGAGGTGCGCATCGGTCGCGACGCACAGGTCGGCGTTGGTGAGCTGCCAGGTGTACCGAACCGTGCGAATCCTGAAATGCTCGCGACTGGACTCGTCGTTATCGGTAAGCAGGCAGAGGTTCCCGAAGGTGCATCTGTTGGCCGCAACGTGCTGGTGGATGCCGAGGCGAGTCCGAGCGATTGGTCTGACTCTGGCAGCGTGAAGGCCGGTGCAACGATCAAGGCTGGGCGCACCTGGAACCAGCGCCGCACGGCGCGGTAGTCACGTGACACTCCTGAAGGTCGCAGCGATTCCGGCGCTGCTTGAACGACTTGGGGTTGTGGTGCCCGAGCCGCACCGTCGCGACGATGCAACCGTGTGGGACTTGGAGCTCGACGGAGAGCGTCGACGTGCGCTCCGGCTCTCACTCATTCACGATGCGCGACCGGGCGGCGTCATTGTGGTGTGGGCGCATTTGGCGCCACCACTCGGCGACGGCTTGCGTAAGGCGTATCGCCGACTCTTGGAGTGGAACGACAAGTACCTCTTTGCAAAGTTCGGCATTGCCG
>CANKMK010000015.1 GCA_947483025.1 Chloroflexota bacterium
CGCGTCCTCGCTGAGCGTGCCGCCTATGGTGCCGCCGAGGCGCTGCTGCGGCTAGAGCGCGATGACGAGGCGGCGGAGTACCTCGAGATCGCCGCCAACTCCGCAGACCAAGAGTTGCGCTTCCTCGCCCTTCGCCGCCGCGCCATGGAGGAGGTTCGCCGCGGCGAACTCCCCGTCGCCCTAGCCACCTACCGCCAGGCCGAGGGGAGCGCCCCAACCAGCGCCGCCCGCGCTGAGATCGCCTCGCGCATCGGATGGCTCACCAAAGAGACGGGCGGCTCGCCGCTCCGCGCCCAGGCGGCATTCCGCCGAGCGCGTGGCGTATCTGCGAGTGCGTGGGTACCGCGTGCGCTCCTCGCCGTCACCATCATCCTCTCCGTGCTGACGAAGCTTGACCCGGCGCTCGCCGATCTGTTCGCACTCGAGAAGATCACCAGCACCGGTGGTGATTTCCTTAGTAGCAGCCCATGGAGACTGGTCACGGTGGCCTTCGTACACGGAGGGATCAATCCAGACTGGCAGTCGTGGGCACTCCATCTCGGTTTCAACGCCATTGCACTCGACATTGCTGCACAGCTGGTCTATCGCCTCTACGGCGCGCGTCGGATGTTGCTTTGGTACTTCCTCGGAGTCATCGGCGCATCGCTTGCCAGCGCCATCTGGTTCCCCTACGGCTACTCGGTCGGCGCATCCGGTGGCGTCTTCGCCCTCTTTGGCATGGCGCTCGGCGCCGAGTGGGCACATAGGCCACTCGTCGAGCGCGGTGTGCGCGAGGCGCTCGGTCGTGTTGGTGGCCTCCTGCTCATCAACATCGTGCTCGGTTTCGGGATTGGGTTCATTGGCGGTGGTATCGATAACTCGGCGCACATCGGTGGACTGGTTACAGGCCTCATCCTTGGTGTGCTGATTCAACCAACGCGAGTGGAGTCCATGCGCCGTCGCTGGACCGGTGCGGCGACAAGCTGGCGCGGGGGTGAAGTGCTGGTGACGCTCGTGCTAAGCGCAGTGCTTCTCGCCATCTTTGCGAACTGGTTTGATCTGGCGCTCTGGCGCGACTCCCTCCCGTTCTGAGCGTGTTTTCAACGCTTCTTGACCCCGTCGCCTTTAGCAGCGAGCCGGAATCGAACGCGGCAATTCACTTCGTCGAGTGCCCAGAGTTAACGACTGGTGACGCCGAGTCGCGCAAGCGCCTCGCTGAACGACTCACTGCACTCGCGGGAGTGCATCGTGCGCTGCTCCCGGTTGGCGGGAACCTCGCTGGTATGACCCGAGACGAGTGGTTACAGATCCCAGCCGAGAGCCTGGTGATCAATCCGATTCGTGACCCAGAGTCATGGCGCGCCGCGGCAACCTGGCCGGGTGAACGCGGACTGATTCTCGCGCTCGTTCCTGCGCCAGGCGATGAGGAGCCGGAGCCCGTCGAGATTCTTCTCTGGGCGGTCCGGTACGCCGCGTCGCTGGGTGGGCGAGGCCTCGATCGCGTTGGTGTGGCTGGCATGTTGGTCACCCCGAACGCGCATGCGGATGCGGAAGAGTCTGCCCGGCGCATTGCGCTGCTGGAGCGACTCGTCGAACTCTCGTCGGCGAACGAGGAAACGCTGCGCGCCGAACTGGATCCACGCGCCTTTCAGCCGATTGAGCGGCCACGCCGATGATTGAGGTGCAGGTGCTACCGATCGGGCCGCTACGCACCAACGTGGTGGTTGTGGGTGATCCTGTTCGTCGTGAGGCGATCGTCGTTGATCCCGCAATTCCGTCGCTCGCAGAACTCACAGCACATCTCGCAGAGCGCGGTTGGCGATTAGTGTTGGCACTCGCCACTCATGGGCACTGGGACCATATGGGGGAGATGGCGGCACTGACAGCGCACCACAAAGCGCACCATCATGAGGAGCTACCGATCGGCGTGCATCCGCTCGACCGCTATCGCCTCATCGAACCGCAGCCGCTCGCCGCACCTTTTCCGATCCCAGCGGTCGTTCCTACACGCGATTTGAACGATGGTGATCGAATCACTGCTGGGAGCATCAACTTCACCGTGCTGCACACGCCGGGTCATACCGAGGGATCAATCTCGCTCTTTGATGCCAACGCAGGCCTGCTGTTGAGCGGTGACACCCTCTTCTTCGGCGGATGGGGGAGAACGGATCTCCCCGGCGGTGACGCTGCGGCCATGCTCGACTCACTCTCACGGCTGCGAACCCTTGATCCAGCGACCCGCGTGATTCCAGGCCACGGACGAGAGACGATGATCGGTACCGAAGCGGCGTGGATCGACACCTCCATTCGCACGAACACGCTGACGGCGGAGCGCTCATGAGCCACGAGGCACTACGCACCTCGGTCGTCGCGGGCAAGTTGAGCGCCACGCTGGCGGCACATCTCACCATCCTCGCGGACGCGGGTGTGCCAATCGTTGTCACCGGGAGCGCCGCCGCTGATCGCCGCGATGCGCTCGCTGAGGCGCTCGCCGCCGCTTCGCCCCTTCCCGCTGGCGCCGAGAGCGCCGAGATCAAGATTGCCCCCGAGGAGGCCTTCGTCTGGCTTACGGATCCTGCGGGTGTGGGTTGCCTCGTCGCCGGTGCTGGCGGTGCGCCACGCAGTCCGCGCTCCACACGGCTCATCGCCCACGGTCTCATCGAGCGCCTGAGCGCAGCAACCACGAAGACCGTGGTTCGCTCCCTGGTTCGCGGCTTCCCCCTCATCGCAACAGCACCTGGCCACGATCTTGCCGAGCTGCTTGACCTGCTGCGCGGCGCGAACCTGCGCGTGCCAGAAGATGACCTGCATCGACTCGGGTTGGTGGTTGTTCTCGGTGGCGATGCGACGACAGAGGGCCACGTTGAGTCGGCACACCTGCTGCGCGCACCAGCACTAGACGGCGGCGCGCGACGTCCGCCGGCACTCCTTGCAACCTGGGACGGCAGCGGTGGTTGGGACGATTTCGCATGGGCGGCGCTGCCAGAACTTTCGGCGCGGATTGGCGTCACGCAGGCCGAATACAGCAGCCAGTTGGCGGCGCGCGAGCGGGAGCTTGCGACCCCCTAGAACGAAGCCCGTGCCGATTCGCGCTACGATCCCTGCATGAGCCGCATCGCCACCTCACCCGCAGATCTTCGACAGATTCTGAGCGCTTCGCTGCGCATTACGCCCGCGGGAGCCATTGAGATCCTCAATCCGGCAGAGCTGCGCCAGAGCGGTGCTGCAACCATTGCCTGGACGGCCGCCTTCTCCACCGACGAGGCGACCGTTGCTGCGGCACAGTGGCTGGCGCGCGCTGCCGCTGCCGCTGCAGGAATCCAGAGCGCGAGCATCGCGCCGCTCTACGCCGCGCGCGCAGAGAACGCCTACGAGGGCCTCACCGTGCCGGCGCTCAACCTTCGCAGCCAAGTCTTCGCCATGGCTCGTACGGCACTCGAAACTGCCGCGGCCATGGACGGCGCAGCACTCATCTTCGAGTTGGCACGTTCAGAACAGACCTACACCTTCCAGCGCCCCGCCGATTACGCCACGAGCATCTTGTGCGGCGCAATCGCCGCTGGATGGCGCGGACCAGTCTTCATTCAGGGTGATCATTACCAATTCGTCGCCAAGAAGTACGCCACCGACCCCGAAGGCGTCACCGCCGAGATTGCCCGCGCATGCCGCCTCGCCGTAGATGCTGGATACCGGAACATCGATATCGACGCCTCGACACTCGTCGATCTTTCGCTCCCAACGGTGCCAGATCAGCAGCGGGTAAATGCCGTTCGCACCGCTGAGGCGGTCGCCCTTGTTCGCGAGCTGGAGCCCGCCGGGATCGAGGTCAGCATGGGTGGTGAGATCGGTGAGGTCGGGCATCAGAACTCCACTGCCGTAGAGCTGGCCGCCTATCTCGACGAGTTTGATGCTGCCCTCGCGAGCCGACGCGCCGGAGCGCGCGGACTACGCAAGGTTTCGGTACAGACCGGCACGAGCCACGGTGGTGTGCCACTCCCGGGCGGCGGTGTCGCCGAGGTTGCCCTCGACTTCACGGTACTGAAGGAGCTCGGCGAACTGGCTCGCGCCCGCGGTCTTGCTGGCGCGGTGCAGCACGGTGCATCCACACTCCCCGAAGATCTCTTCCATCGCTTCCCCGAGGTTGGCGCCGCAGAGATCCACCTTGCCACCGGATTCCAGAACATCCTGCTGGATCACCCTGCGCTCGATCTTGGGCTGCGCACTGAGATCACCGCGTGGCTGCGCGCCAACGCCGCCGATGAGGCGAAGCCAGGTGATACCGACGAACAATTCCTCTATCGCACGCGCAAGAAGGCGCTCGGGCCATTCAAGCAGGCGCTCTGGGAGGCGGCCGGCACGCCAGAGATCCTCGAGACGCAGCGCGCCAAGTTCCACTCGCTCTTCTCGCAGCTCGGCGTTAGCGGCTCGCGCGCCCTCGTGGAGCGCTACGTACCTGAGGTGGTGGACCCGCTTCCGCCTGCGCCAGCCGACCTGCTGAGCTAGGCGGGGGAGCCCCGCCGGCAGTTAGCTGCGGGTAACTCCTGCGGCGTCGAGCGACTCTTCCAGAATCTTCAGCGCGAGGTCAACCTCTGCCGCCGTGGTGACGAGTGGCGGAATGATGCGAATGACCTGCGCGTACGAGCCGGCCGAAAGCAGCAGTAGCTTTCGCTTATTCGCTTCGGCAATCACGCGCTTCACCGCAGCAGGATCAGGCACGCGTCCGTCGCCTGCGCCAGGCTGAACAAACTCAAGGGCGATCATCAGGCCAAGCCCACGCACATCGCCGATCCCAGCTCGTCCGCTCGCGATTTTCTTCAAACCATCGAGCATCTGCGTGCCACGGGCCGCCGCGTTGGCAACGAGCCCCTCCTCTTCAATGACGTCAAGTGTTGCAAGTGCGGCGGCGCAGGCGACGACGTTGCCACCGTAGGTACCGCCATGGGTGCCAGGCTCCCAGGTGTCGAGCAGCTCCTTGCGGGCGATAATCCCCGAAAGGGGGAGACCTGAGGCGATCCCCTTCGCCATCACCAAGATGTCTGGCTCGACGTTCTGGTGCCGCACGGCGAACATCTTTCCGGTGCGCCCGTAGCCGGTCTGCACCTCGTCGGCGATCAGCAGAATGCCCAGTTCACGGGTGAGTTCGCGAAGTCGTGGCAGGAAGCCGGCTGGCGGCACAACGTAGCCACCCTCGCCAAGGATCGGCTCGACGATGACGGCGGCAACATCCTCGGCGCTGGCAAGGGTGTGCAACGTGAGATCCCACTCCTCCTCCCAGCGGCAGCTGCATCCAGCACATGCGCCCGGGGCACCGGCAACGGCAGGGTCACGTGCCTCCACGGGTGCACGGAAGCAGGATGGGAATGCGGTGCTGTAGACCGAACCGGGGAGTGGTTCAAAGTGGCCGCGGTAGACGTTCTTCGCCGTTGTCAGCGCCATCGTCTGCGCGGTGCGACCGTGATAGCCGCCACGGAAGGTGAGGATCACGCGGCGCTTGGTGGCGCGTCGCGCCAACTTCACCGCCGCCTCAACGGCTTCGGAGCCAGAGTTCGAGAGGAAGACGCCCCACGGTCCACCATCGAGGACCGTGCTCAGTCGCTCGTGCAGTCGCAACCCTGGCTCGTGGAAGACGATGTTCTGCTGGCCGTGAATCAGCTTGGTGGCCTGCTCGGCGATGGCGGCGGCAATCTTCGGATGCGCATGCCCCGTGTTCACCACGCCGATCCCCGAGGTGTAGTCAAGCCAGCGCTCGCCGCTGCGATCGATCAGCCACGAGCCTTCGCCGCGCTCCACGTCGACGTTGGCGGCGCGACCCCATACCGAAGAGATCACGCTATGTGGCGGAATAGGACCGCGATCGCTGCTCATGCGCGGCGTCGCTGAAGGAACGAGCCGACCGCCACGGCGCTCACCGCAACAACAAAGAAGATCGTGCCGATGGCATTCACCTGCGGCGGCACGCCGATGCGCGCCGAGCCCCAGACAAACATTGGGAAGGTCGTGGTCCGACCCGCTGTGAAGTTGGTGATGACGAAGTCGTCAATGGAGAGGCTGAAGGCGAGCAGGCCCGCCGCGGCGATGCCCGGAAGGATCAGCGGGAAGGTGACGCGCCAGAAGGTCTGCCACCCGTCGGCACCAAGGTCTGCTGACGCCTCTTCGAGACGGCGGTCGAAGCCGGCGAGTCGCGCACGCACGGTCACGATCACGTAGCTGATGTTGAAGGTGATGTGCGCAATCAGGATCGTGAATTCGTTCAGCGGGAAGAAGGGGGGCCTACCAATCGCCACGAAGAGAGTGAGGAGCGATGCGCCGAGAATGATCTCCGGTGTTGCGAGTGGTAGGAAGATGAAGAGGCTCGTCGCCGGTCGTCCACGGAACTGGTAACGCACCAGCGCCAGCGCAGCGAGCGTGCCGAGCGTTGTGGCAACGAGCGTGGAGATGAAGGCGATGCGAATGCTGATCACCACCGAATCGAGGAGACCCGGAATCGCGAACAGATTCGCCCAATGGTCCAGGGTGAAGCCGACCCAGGTGTAGTTGGTCTTGCCCACTGGGTCGTTGAAGCTGAAGAGGGCAACGATGAAGATTGGCAGTAGCAGGTAGACCAGGGCCAGCCCCGTATAAGCCCGCAGCGCGTTACGACCGAGCCAACGCAGCATCAGCCGATCCCCGTCTCAAGCTCGTCGGTGCCAAGCACGCGCGCGTAGATAAAGACGGCAGCAAGGATGCCGGCCATCAGCATGAAGCTGATGGCCGCGGCGGTCGGGTAGTCGTTGTTTACCAAGAAGCGACTCTGGATCACATTGCCGATAAGTCGGGTCTGCACGCTTCCCAGGAGTTCCGCGTTCACGAAATCGCCCATCGCCGGAATAAAGACGAGCAGTGAGCCGGCGAAGACTCCAGGGAGGGCAAGTGGCAGCGTGATGCGTTGGAAGGCACGAACTGGACCGGCATAGAGATCCTTTGCCGCCTCAACGAGTCGGCGGTCGATCTTTTCGAGTGAGACGTAGATCGGCAGCACCATGAACGGGAAGAAGTTGTACGAGATTCCGAAAATCACGGCGACCGGGGTCGCCAGAATGCGGAACTCTTCCGGGAGTAGTCCGATCGACTTCAGTGGCCCCAAGAGGAACCCATCATCGGCAAGCACCGTCTTCCAGGCGAGCACGCGCAAGAGGAATGAGGTGAAGAACGGCGCGATGACGATGAAGAGCAGGATTGTTCGGAACCGACCTGCGCGATAGGCGATGGTGTAGGCGAGCGGGAAGGCGAGCGCCAGACAGACTAGCGTTGACACCGCTGCGTACAAGATGGAACGCAAGAACTGATCGGAGTAGCGACCGAGCGCCGTTGAGTAGGTCGCCGCATTCGCCCACGAGAAGGTGAACCCCGACTCGAGGGTGCCGCTCCAGAGGCTGGCCTGCAGCATCTGGATCGCTGGGTACACGTAGAACGCGACCAGCCAGGCGATTGCGGGCGCGAGCAGCAACAGGGGCAACAGCCCCGGTCGCCGACGCAGGAACGCGATCACCGTCGGCTCCGCTTAGTGCGGTGGCTTAGTTGCCCTGAAGGGCGCTGAAGGCGTCGTTCATGTAGATCTCGTCGTCCTCGGAGAGGCCGGCGAATACATTGAGCTTTGCCTCGAGCGCTGCGTCAGGGAAGATGAACGGGTCAGTGGCGAGGGTTGCATCGATCTTCGCAATCTCTTCCTTCGTCCCCTTCACCGGCGATACGTACTGTACGTAGGCGGTGAGCTGGGCGGCGATCTCTGGCTTGTAATACCAGTCCATCCACTTCTCCGCGGTGTACTTATGCGCTGCGCCAAGCGGGATCAGCATGTTGTCGGAAGAGAAGGTGCAGCCATCGGTTGGCGTGACCCAAACGATGTTCGGATCCTCATAGCCAATCTGAACCGTGTCGCCGCGCCAGGCAACGCATGCCGCGACGTCGCCCTTCACGATGAGCTCCTTGTAGTCGTTGCCAGTAAACGCTCGAACCGTGCCATCGGTGACGCTCGGCTCAATCAGCGCAATTGCGCGGTCGAATGAGGCGCGGTCAGCCTTTGCCGGGTCGTCGCCGTTGGCGAGCATGGCGAGCCCAATGGTGTCGCGCATCTCGGTAAGCAGCGAGACCTTCCCCTTCAGGCGTGGGTCGAAGAGGTCCTTGAAGCTCTTCACAAAGCCTGCAGTGGTCTTGTTGGCGGCGATGCCCGCAACGATGCCCGCCCACGGGGCGAGGTATTCAACGTTGGGGTCAAAGCTGCGCCCCTTGTAGACCTCGGTCAGATTGGCGGTGAAATTGCTCATGTGCGAGGTCTTCAGCTTCTCTGCCCAGCCGAGACGAATAATGCGCGCCGCCATCCAGTCGGTCAGCGTGGCGATATCCCAGCCTGCGTCTTCGCCGGCCTTCAGCGGCGCCTGGATCGTGCCAAAGAAGGAGTCGTTGTCGTTGATCGCCTCAACGTAGTTCACCTTGGTGCTGTACTCGGTTTCAAATGCAGTCACCGTTGGTCGCGTCAGCTCGTCTTCGCTGAGGTCGATGTAGAGGGTCCAGTTCGCAACATTCACCACGTCCGAGATCGTGTCGGACTGCGAAGGCTTCGGGCTCGGCGACGTCGAGCTGCCAGAGGTCCCACAGGCGGCGAGGAAGGCGGCGGTACCAGCGGCTGCCGCTCCTACCTTGAGAACAGTTCGTCGGCTTACCAGCATCTCGGTGTTCTTCTCGGTGCTCATCGTGCCCTCCTTCTGCGCCTTAGGCGCTCTTCGAATCGCCGACCACGAAGCCGTGCTCGGGTTTCCATGTCAGCGCGACCCGCTCTCCGGGTCGCCACGTGTCGCTCCGCGTCGTGCGGTCGACGTTCTGCTCACTTACGAGAAGCCGCAGGCCACCTGCGCCCTCTACGGTGTACTGCGTCAGCACACCGAGGTAACTCGTATCAACGACCGTGCCATCGAGGCGGTTCCCCTTGGACTCTTGCCCCGGCTCCAACAGCGTGAGCTTCTCCGGGCGTACGCCGATCGCGCCGCCGGTGCCGATGTCGCCAAGGTTCTTCGGCGCACGGACAACATCCCCAGAGGGGAGCGTGACGGTCCACGATTCGCCATCCGAACCGATCTTCCCCTCGAGCAGATTGCTCGCGCCAACGAAGCTCGCGACGAATCGGGTGGTCGGGCGCTCATAGAGCGTCTCTGGTCCAGCAAGCTGTTCGTAGCGACCCTTGTTCATGACGGCGATGCGATCAGACATCGTCATCGCCTCCTCTTGATCGTGGGTCACATAGATGAAGGTGATGCCGACTTCGCGCTGGATGCGCTTCAGCTCGATACCCATCTGCTTGCGCAACTTCAGGTCGAGTGCGCCGAGTGGCTCATCGAGAAGAAGAACCGCGGGACGATTCACCAGTGCACGTGCAAGTGCGACGCGCTGCGCCTGTCCGCCAGAGAGTTGTGCCGGCTTGCGCTTCTCGTAGCCGATCAGCTGCAC
>CANKMK010000016.1 GCA_947483025.1 Chloroflexota bacterium
ACCGCAAAGAGTGACTCGCGCACGCGATCGGCCATCGGGCGAGTACCCGCTGGTGGTACCGCAATGCGCCGACCGCGATGGTCGCCCGCAATGATCCGAAGGGTCCCGCCCTGTGCGCTCATACTGGCGCGCTCTCGGTCAGCGCTGCGCCAGTCGCCCGCCCAATCGGCCAGCCGCGGGCATACGACTGAACGAGAAGTGCCGCCTCCCCTGCCGCCTGACCCCGTTGATCAAGGAGACGCTCAGCCTCTGTGCGCGCAACGAGGGCGAGGGCTCGATCTTCGGCGCGTGCCAGGGTTGCAATGCGCAACGGAGGAAGACCGCTCTGCGAGGTGCCAAGGACGCTCCCCTCCCCGCGCAGCGCAATATCTTGCTCCGCGAGCAAGAAGCCGTCACGGGTTGACTCAATCGCCTGAAGCCGCGCAGCGGCAACCTCGTCATCGCTGTCGCTCACCAAAATGCACCATCCCTTATCGCCACCACGCCCGACACGACCGCGCAGCTGATGCAGCGTGGCCAAACCGAAACGCTCCGCCTCCAAGATGACCATGACGCTAGCGGCTGGCACATCGACACCCACCTCAATAACGGTGGTCCCGACGAGCACGTCTGTCTCCCCAGCCACAAATGCCTGCATTGCGACGGTGCGCTCCGCAGCCCGCTGTTGCCCGTGAACAATCCCGATGCGTCGGTGTGGGAGGCGCTCACGCAGCAACGCTGCCTGGGCCTCGACCCCCGTTGCGCCGCCAGCATCAAGATCGTCGTCGAACGTGGTTCCCTGCTCTGGCTCACCGTCTGCTTCGACATCTGAGATGCGCGGGACGACGACAAAGGTCTGTCGCCCGGCGGCCGCCTCTTCATCCACAAACGTCCAGACGCGCTCGAGGTCGGCACTGGTACGAATGGCGGTACGGATCGGCTGGCGTCCGGAGGGGAGTTCGCGGAGCTCCGAAGAGGCGACGTCGGCATACAGGAGTTGCGCGATGGTGCGCGGGATCGGTGTTGCGGTCATGAGAAGCAGGTGGGGCTCGCGTGACGCCTTGGAGAGGAGCTTTGCTCGCTCCTCCACTCCGAAGCGGTGCTGCTCATCAACGACGACAAGGCCAAGTGAGGCGAACTGCGTCCCCTCCGCGAAGAGGGCGTGGGTGCCGATCACCAGTGCTGCGCGCCCCTCTGCGGCCAATGCGCGCGCCGCGCGCCGCTCAGCGGCGGGGGTGCCGCCCAACACGAGTGCAACCTCAATGCCGAGCGGGGCGAGGAGTCGCTTGGCCGTTGCAGCGTGCTGGCGCGCCAACAGTTCCGTTGGGGCGAGGAGGGCGCTCTGGTGCCCTGCAGCCGCCGTCGCGGCGGCGGCAACGAAGGCGACCGCCGTCTTTCCCGTACCGACATCGCCTTGCAGTAGTCGCAACATCGGCGACCCCGTCGCGAGGTCGGCAAGGATCTCGTCGATCGCACGGCGCTGATCTGCGGTCCAGGGTGTCTTGCTCTTTACCTTGGCGCCACCGATACCGCCCAAGATTGCCGCCTCGATCGTGCTTCGCTCCGTTTTGGTTGGCTTGATGCTGAATGCGCCACCACCAGCGCGCCGTCGACTGCGATGCACAAGGGCAATCTGCACCGCGAGGAGCTCATCAAAGGCGAGACGGCGAAGTGCCGCATCACGGAGGTCGAACTCCTCTGGCCAGTGCAGCGCCTCAATCGCCTGAGCGAGCGGCATGAGGCCGTTGCGCGCCTGCACTGATGCTGGCATCGGATCAACAAGATCGGCGCCGAACTGGTCGAGTAGGGTTCGCACCGCCCGCCGCAGGCTCAGCGCCGTTACGCCACGAGTTAGTCGATAGATAGGAACGATGCGACCGGCGCTGACCTGATCCCCACCGCCGACTGGGCTGAATTCAGGTGCTTCAAGTTGTTTGGTCCATCCCATCGCCTTTACGCGCCCGGTGGCCACAATCGTCGTGCCAACAGTCAGGCGACGCTCAATGAACCTTCGTCCGTACCAGATGGCATCGACCGCTCCTGAGTCGTCGACGAGCGTTGCGATCGTGCGCTGAACTCCGCGACGCCAGGTCTTCTCTACACGGAGATCGGTCACGCGCGCTGAGATCGTCGCGCTGGTCCCCCCAGCAAGATCCGCGATCGGGGTGATCTCACGGCGATCCTCATAGCGACGTGGCAGATAGGTCAGGAGGTCGGCAACTGTGGTGACGCCAAGCTTTGCGAGGCCCCGAAGAAGGCTCGAGCCACCGGGGAGAGCAAGCCCCTTCAGCGGGAGTTCGCCCGGATCGACGGTCACTCCAAACTCACGAGCACCCGTTCGATTGGCTGACCGCCGCGCTGCAGGTCGACCTCAACCCCAGCAATAGCGCCGCGCACCGCGCTCACAAACTCGGTGGCCTGCTCGTCAGAGACGTCGGCGCCCACGTAGAGGGTGATCAGCTCCGCCGACTGCCCTGCGAGCGCCGCAACGATAGATTCAACGTCGCTGCTCCCCGTTGCGATGATCCCGTCGACTGGGTCAAGCGCCATGATCTGACCAGCTTTGACTGACACGCCACGAACAACGGCGTCTCGCACCGCCTCAACGACGCGGAAGGTACGTGCGGCAGCTCGAGCCGCCTCCATGCGTGGGACGAGCTCCTCGAGCGTGAGTGATGGATCCCATGAGAGAAGGGCGGCGATCCCTTCGGCGGCATTGCGGGTCGGAATGACCACAACATGTGCTGCTGAGAGGTCGGCCGCTTGTCGTGCCGCCAACACGATATTGCTGTTGTTCGGCAGAACCACAACAAACTCGGTGCCTGCGTGGGCGATGGCGGACGCAATCTCCGCGGCAGAGGGATTCTCTGTCTGGCCACCGTGAACGATCTGCGACGCGCCGGCCGAACGCAAGATGTCGCCGAGGCCAGCGCCTGCGGCAACCGCAACGATCGACGTCCCGCGACCAAGTGAGGCAGCTACAGGGCGAGGAGAGCCGGCCAGTGGTCCATCGGCCAACTGGTTGAACGCCGCGTGCCCTGTTGCCCGCTCGGCACTCTGCTGATCCAGGTTCTCAATCGTGACCGCGCGCACATCGCCCAGGCTGATCCCATACGCCAAGACCTCATCGGGTCGAAGGTTGTGCACGTGCACCTTGCAGGTCGTCTCATCACCGGCAACCAGGACGCTCTCCCCAATCGTCTCCAGGTGCGCGCGAATGGCGGCGAGGTCCAACGGCGTTGTTGGCGAGCTCAGGATGAAGACAGTCTCGTAGCCGAACTCTGTGGGGGCAGACTCGACCGGCGCAACTGGCACTGCGGCGGCAGGCTTCGGAGATGAGCTTGTAGCACTGCGACGTTCAGCTTCAACAGTGCCGCGCGACGGCGCAACGGAAGGAACATTGGCAATTCCCTCGAGAATGAGTTGCAGCCCCGCGCCACCAGAGTCAACGACGCCAGCTTCGCGGAGGACGGCCAACAGGGTCGGGGTCTTCTCTACCGATACGCGCGCGGTCGCGGCGATGCTTTCAAGGAATGGGCGCAGCTCCGACGCTCCCTCCGACTCCTTCATGGCAGCGGCAGCCACTTCGCGTGCGACCGTAAGGATTGTTCCCTCCGTTGGCGTTGCCACCGCCGAATAGGCGTGCAGCACACCGAGCGAGAGGGATTGCGCAATCTCCGTTGCCCGAGCGCGTTGGCGTCCACGGACCGCCTGTGGCAAGCCTCGGAGAATCTGCGAAAGGAGAACGCCAGAGTTGCCACGAGCCCCAAGGAGTGCGCCACGTGCCACCGCTGCACTCACCTCGTCGATCGCCGTCACCCCAGTCGCTAGTGAGGCGTCACCTTCGGCGATGGCGGCCTTCAGGGTGGCCAGCATGTTGGTTCCGGTGTCGCCATCGGGTACGGGGAAGACGTTCAGGGCATTCACCTCTTCGACCCGGCTCTCCAGGCGGTCAAGCCCAGATCGGAGGGCGGCCATCAGCTCAACGCCGTCCCAGCTCTTGCGGCTCATCGCAGGGAGACCCCTGTGACCACTCGGATCCGCTCAGTGCGACTCATATGGGCTCCCTCCCTTGGCCGAGCCTGGGCAAGGCTTCGGACGCACCTGCTACGATACGGCACGAACGACGGGCGTGTCCCACTGGGAGCCCCACCACGTAAGGAGATTAGACATGGCTCGCTTCTGCACCCTCTGCGGCAAGGACTCGATTGCGGGATTCAACCCCCAGTCGGTCGGAATGAACCGCGTCCGTGCCCACCGACGCTTCCGCGCCAACCTGCAGCCAACCGTGATTGCCGTTGGAACGACCACGAAGCGCGTCCTGGTCTGCACCCGCTGCCGCCGCACGGCCAGCAAGGGCGCCTAAGCCGACCGCGACCCTAGCGGGTCGCCGACTCTCGGATCGCTCGAACTGCCCCGCCCATACCGGTCAGCCCCTGCGCCGAGAAGAGGGCGCTGCCGACCACCAGTAGGTCTGCCCCACCCGCCGCCGCGTCACTCGCCGTTGTTGCATTGATGCCGCCATCGACATGGAGTGGCAAGGGGTGGCCATCTCGTTCGCCCACCAGTGCGCGAATGTCGGCCATGCGCCCAGCCGCTTCAGGTCGATATGACTGCCCACCGAATCCCGACTTAACGGTCATGACAAGGGCGAAGTCCAGCTGATCGCGGAATGGGGCCAGTGATTCAATCGGCGTCTCAGGATCAAGTGCGAGGCCGGCGCGACCGCCACTGTCGCGAATGGCATCTAGGGTCACGCGATGCTGATCTGGCGCTTCCACATGAATTGCTACCGACTCACATCCCGCATCCACGTAGCGGGTCGCCCAGAGCCCAGGCGAGAGGATCATGAGGTGCGCATCAAATGGGAGTTTCGTAGCGGAGCGCAGCGACTCAACGGTTGCGAGGCCAAAGGTCAGGTTTGGCACGAAGTGGCCATCCATGATGTCGAGATGAATGCGATCGACACCGGCCGCTTCGGCCGCCTGCACCGCCTCGCGCAGCGCGCCGAGATCTGCGTTCAAGATGCTCGCGGCAATTTGAATGCGTGCGCTGCTCATGCCTCACCGCCCAGTGGCCCAGATGGAGCGATCGGCTGTGCGGTGCGTTGCCCCTGGAGGGCGGCTGCGCTCGCCGCAACCAGCAACTCGCGTCGACGGGCAACGGCGATGGGTGTTGGTGCGCCAGCCTTCTCGGCGGCGAGCTGTCCGCACGCGGCACCAGCTTCGCGACCACGATTGCGGCGCACGGTGACGGTGAGCCCAGCAGCCCGTAGTTGATTGGCGATCTGCTCGATTCGCTCAGGCTTCGACTCTTGCCACGGGGTGTGGGCCACGGCGTTCATGGGGATCAAGTTGACGTGTGCGCCGCTTCCGCGCAGGAGTGAGGCGAGCGCCGCAGAATCCTCAGCACGGTCGTTGATGCCGTCAATCATCGTGACCTCGTAGGTGGTGCGACGCCCGGTCGCGCGCGAATGCGAATCTGCAGCCGAAATCACGGCCTCTACCGGCCACTTCCGATTGAGGGGCACGAGGAGGTCACGGAGCGGGTTGCGTGCCGCATGCAGAGAGACGGCGAGGGTGATCTGCGGGCGCTGCTTGGCGAGTCGCTCAATCCCCGGCACGACGCCGCTGGTGGAGACGGTGATGCGGCGCTGACCAATCCCGCCCCGCACTGGATCGGTGAGGCCATCAATGGATGCAAAGACGGCATCAATGTTCTGCAGTGGCTCGCCCATCCCCATGTAGACGACGTTGGTCAGCTCTCGATCCTCGGTGCGGAGAATCTGGCGCGCGATGCGCACCTGGTCCTGGATCTCGCCGGCGCTGAGGTTGCGGGTGAAGCCGAGCTCCCCAGTTGCGCAGAATGGGCAGCCGACCGCACAGCCCGCCTGGCTTGAAACGCAGACCGTAGCCCGTGGCCCAGAGCCACGACGTGGATCGGCGGGAGAACGCATCAGCACCGCCTCGACCTTCGCTCCATCGGAGAGGGTCAGCAGCAGTTTCGTGGTGGCGCCGTCTTCCGCCTCCTGTCGTTCCACCTCGTCGAAGGCGCTGAAGCGGATCTCGTTGGCAAGGCGCTCTTGGAGCGGCTTGCCGAGTGTGGTGACGCCACTCCAGGAGGTGGCCACGGAGCGCCAGGCCCCATCAAGAATCTGCGTAACTCGATACGACTCAGCGCCGAGGTCGCTGACCCGTGCCGCGAGTTGGTTCACGTTGAGGTCAGAGAGGCTGAGGGGTCGCTGGGAGCCTCCTGGTGTTTCGGTGGTCTTCATTCTGCGATTCTCCCATGCGCGGCGAGTTCTTCCTGACGCCCTCGCGCGAACTCCCCTCCCGTCATGCTCTTGCCACCCGCGGGGATCACGCGATCAAGGCGCAAGGTCCCGCCCACAAGGCCGAGCAACAGCGTCTCGTCGCGCAGTTCAAGGGCCCCTGGAGCGACCGGCGCCTCTCCCTCTACTGCGCCGAGGCTCGACAGGATCAGCCGATCCACCAGGCCAGGGATCTCGACCCAAACGCCTGGCCACGGCTGATACGCCCGCCACATGCGCAGCGCAACTTCGCACGAGGTGCCTGCACCAACCCGGCCATCGGCACGAGAGAGGCGCTTTGTCTGCGTCGCACCATCGACTCCCTGAGGGGCCGCCGCCTCACTCCCCTGCAGCCATGTCACAAGGGTGTCGGCGACGCCGACGGCGGCAAGTTCGGCCAGTTCTGTCTCAAGGTCTGCGGCGGTCGCCTCCGGTCGCGGTCGCAGATGCTGCACTGCAATGATTGGTCCCGTATCGACCCCTTGATCCATCACGATCGTGGAGACTCCCGTCTCGCGATCGCCAGCGAGAATCGTTGCGGGGATCGGGCTCGCGCCGCGATGTCGCGGCAGCAGTGACGGATGAAGATTGACGATGCCACGCGGGTAGAGACTCAAGAGCGCAGCAGGGATAATCTGCCCGAAGTCTGCGAGGAGGGCCCCCTCTGCGCCGATCGCTTGGATGCGTGCGACCTCAGCTGCGTCGCGCACCTTGGCAACATGTTCAACGCGCAGTCCTGCGCCAGTCGCCCAGGCATCGACAGGGGTTGGCGTGAGGGCACCGCTTCGACCCGCGGCGCGTGGTGGCGCGGTCACGACGGCGAGGATGCTGAATCGAGGGTCTGCAGCAATGGCGCGGAACGACGGGACCGCGAATCCACCACTGCCAAATAGGATCAGGCGACTACTTGTGACTATGCCCTCGCAGCACCTTGCGACGCTGTGCAACAACGGCCGCCTCAGGCGAATCACCTGGCTCCTCGTCGTCGTCCTCATCGACGGCAATCAGCTGATCCATAGAGTCGAGGTAGTCGATGTAGAGGGTGCCCGCGAGGTGGTCGAGTTCATGCTGTACGGCGCGCGCCAAGAAGCCATGTTCGCTGAACTTGTACGGACGACCGGTGCGATCTTGTGCCTCGACCCAGACGCGCTCCTTACGTGTGATCTCGGCGACGTATCCAGGAATTGAGAGGCAGCCTTCGAGGTCGGTCTGGTCGCCGGTGTCGCGGACGATGCGTGGGTTCACCAACTCATAGGTCTTCCCCTTCGCCTCGACAACGGCAACGTTCAACGGCTCGCCAAGTTGCGGCGCGGCGAGACCAACTCCTGGTGCGGCGCGCATCGTGTGGGCGAGATCATCAAGCAGGGAGTGCAACAGCTTGCCGAAACTCTCAACGGGCGCACCGGGGAGGCGCAGTCGCGGGTCACCGAGGAGCAGGATCGGACGAACACTCATGGCGGGATTCTAGCAAGGGCTACAGGAGCGTCTCTGGATCCACATCTACCGTGAGGTCGCGCCCACGGATCAACGGTAGGTACGGCTCGATGCTCGCGGCCCGAAGGATCAGGTTCTCCCGCCATCGCCCAGCCCGCCGCGGGACCCAGGCGGGAATCGGTCCGAGGATGCGCGCCTGATCATCCCCTGACGCTACGGCGGCCGCGCGGAGGGTGGCCGCTAGGCCTTCAATGCTGCGCCGTGCCGCGGCCGCGGTTGCCGCCGCCGCACTGACCTTGACCGTGCGGAGGAACGGCGCTCCGCCGGCTGCTTTTCGCAGCCCGATCTCACGGGCACGCCAGGCGTCGACGCTCCCCCCACGAGCGATCTCTACCGCCGCCGTGATTGCAGGGTCCTCGGGGCGATAGCTTTGGATCACCGCCACCCCCGCATGCGCACCACGACCGAGTCGGCCGACCGCCTGAACCACGAGCGCTACCGCGCGCTCCGCTGCACGTTCGTCAGGAAGGAGCAGGCCTGTGTCGGCCGAAACGATGCCGACGAGCGCCAGCGCTGGCAGATCGAGTGCCTTGGCGGCGAGGGCGGTGCCGACGAGAATCTGCGTGCGGCCACTACGGAACGCGTCCAAGATGCGGTCGCCCGAGCCGATCGCTGATGCAGCATCGGCATCGAGACGATCCACGATTAGGTCAGGGAGCGCAGCGCGTACCTCTGCCTCGAGGCGTTCAGTGCCGCCACCGAGCGCCCGAATGCGTGCACCACCACAGGAGGGGCAGCGTGTGAGTGGCTCCGCAGCAATGCCGCACCCATGACAGCGAAGCAGTGACCCTGCGCTGTGCAGAACCAGTGGCCGCTCACATGAGGGGCAGGATTGTGCGGCACCGCAATCGCGGCAGAGGAGGGCCGAGGCCAAGCCGCGACGATTGATGATCAGCAGCGCCTGTGATCCGCCAGCCCAATCCAGCGCAGTCAGGCGCTCGAGGAGTGAGCGGCTCAGCATGCCGCGCCACCCATCGGCAAGCTCTTGCCGCAGGTCGATCACCTCAACGAGCGGTGCGGGAGTGCGGCGCTCCAACGTGAATCGGCGCCAGCCCTCGATCTCGGCACGCGCCAACGATTCAATTGCTGGGGTGGCGCTCAACAGTAGGGTTGCAGCACCGGCAAGGCGTGCCAGCTCGCGCGCTGCATCGCGCGCATGCAGTCGCGGTGTGCGATCAGATTTGTAGGCACCCTCATGCTCTTCGTCGACGACGACGAGTCCAACCTCATCACGCAGAGCACCGAGCGCAACGCGCGTGCCAACCACCAGATGCGGTCCTGGCTCGAGGAGGCGGTCGTGTGCATCGAGTCGTTCGCCGGCGCTCAGGCCTGAGTGGATCGGTTCAGGTACCCCGCCAGCAGCGGCGAGCATGTCCGCAGCAATTGCGACCTGCGCCGCCTCTGGCACGAGCCAGAGCACAGATCGCCCAGTCGCAATCATCCGCACCGCCGCCTCTGCGGCTGCGCGACTCTTGCCAGAGCCGGGTGGGCCGTCGACAAGAATCGTCACCCCCGCCGCCTGAGGATCGCACGCTGCATCGGCGATCTCACGCTGCACGCTCGTTAGGCTGATCTCGGTCCCCACCACATCTACGGCCGCGCTCCGACGATCGCTATGGCGCCGCTGAACACGACGAACCTCAAGGTGCACAGCACCAGCATCCGCGAGGCGTC
>CANKMK010000017.1 GCA_947483025.1 Chloroflexota bacterium
ACGACGAGGGTGCGCTGCTCTTCGGTCGCCACGCTGGCGAGTGCCGTACGGAGTGGCCCATTCGCCGCCACTCCCCCACCAACGATGAGCGAGCAGTCTGGGTTGGCGCGCAAGGCGCGCTGTACACCGGCGCGCAGCGCACCGACGATGGCCTGCTCGGTTGCCGCGGCGATCGTCATCGCTGCCGCTTTCGGGAGTGGATGCTCAGCGAACTGCCGCGTGAGCGTGGCGGCGCGAGCTGGACTGCGATCAGTCAGCCCGCTCGCGGCGAGCGCCTGTCGAATCGCCGCCGTCTTCACACCACTAAACGAGAAGTCGTACGGCTGCTCCGTCTTCGCAATTGGCAGAGGGGTGATCTGGGCGCCACGTGGTACCTGCGCGGCGAGCGCGGAGAGGGCCCCCCCGCCGGGATATGGGGCGCCAAGAAGGCGTGCAATCTTGTCGAATGCTTCACCTGCGGCGTCGTCGATCGTGCCGCCGAGGCGCTGCATGGCTCCATCGCGCTCAATGCGCACGAGCAACGTGTGCCCGCCAGAAACGACCAGCCCGATCGCAGGGAGCGTTGGCGCATCAGCGTCGGTCGTCTCACGCAACCAAGCGGCACGGAGGTGCCCCTCCAGATGATTTACCGGCAGCACGGGGAGGCCGCGTGCCCACGCCCAGGCACTCCCAACCCCAGCACCGACGAGGAGTGAGCCCACGAGACCGGGACCGGTGGTCAGGGCCACCCCTTCGATCCCCCCCGCCACTCCGAGCCCTTCAGCCTCTTGCAGCACCTCACCCAGGAGCCGCGGGAGCCACTCATGGTGGGCGCGCGCGGCAACCTCTGGGATCACGCCACCAAACGGTGCGTGGATCGCCGTCTGGCTCGCCACGCGTTCTGCGAGCACCTCGCGACCACCGCGAATCAGGGCAACGGCACTCTCATCGCAACTCGATTCAATCGCCAGCAGTAGTCGCTCACCCATGGGCAACGCGCTCCTCAATCCGAGCACGTAACGCCGCTTCGATCGCCAGCTGCTCAGCGCTCTCGAGCTCTGCGGTGGTCATGACCAGCGCATCTTCGCCGTTATCGTCGTAATAGCGAATCCGCCGGCCCACTTCAGCAAAGCCAAACGCCCGATAGAGCCGCTGCGCCTCATCGTTTGACACGCGAACGTCCAGCGTTGCAACCCGAGCGCCACCACGGCGCGCCTCCTGGAGGAGCTCAAGGAGTAGCACCGTTGCCACACCCGTCCGCCGATTTGCAGGGAGCACTGCCATCGTGGTCACATGCGCCTCGTCCACCATCAGCCAGATGCCGCCAAAGCCAACGAGCTGGCCATCAATTCGTGCCCCCACGTATCGTGCCAAGCGATTTGTTGTCAGCTCCGTGGTGTACGCGCTCGTTGGCCATGGCGCGGTAAACGAGACGTTTTCAATAATCGCCACCTCGTCAAGATCCGCAACAGAAAGTGGTGCGAGTACTAGTGCGGGCATCATTGACCCTCGCTGCCGCGAGGTGGGGCCGGATAGCGCAGCGTGACATGCGCGACAGCAGATCCCGCCTCTCGGACGAGCGCGCACGCAACAGCCTCCCTGCTCTCCTTCTGCGAAAGATTCGGAGACGCAGTCTCCCGAGCGACAATGATCGAATCGCTCTTCGATACCTCGAGCGACTCACGTGTGCCAAGCGCAATGGAGAGCGATCGCTGTGCCGCCTGCCAGAGGGCACGATCGGAGGGGCTCTCGCGCAGTGGGAGCGCCAGAGCCGCGGCAATGCCGACGGCAGCCGAGGCTGCAACGCGGGTACCGCTGTAGCTGCCAGGTCCGTTTCCTACAACGATCTCCGTCAGCGCGGTGCGTTCCGCCTGATCCGGCACAAGGCTGCTGATGCGGCGCAGGAGCGGCTCTGTGTAGTTGTAATCCTCCGCGACGCAGTTGATCACGCCGTCACGCTCTTCAACGATCGCGACGATGCAAAAGCCGAGGGAGCCGTCAAGGACAAGCGTGCGTGAGCTAGGCACCTTCGCCACCATTGCGGCCAAAAGCTGAGTCGATCGCTGCAAGAAGGTCAGGTCGCGCGCCGCGAATCTCGGCCGTGCGTGTGCCCTCGTTGACTGTTGCCGCAAGATGGATGCTCAGCACGTCGGCTCCTGCTGCACCGAGACCCTCAAGGTGCTCTGGCCACTCGATGAGGGTTACCCCACGTTGCTGTCGCTCATCAATGATCCCTGCTCGCAGGGCATCGCTCCCAACAGGGAGGCGATAGGCATCAACGTGCCAGATCGGTAAATCGCCGCGATGCTCAGCGACGAGGATGAACGTTGGCGAGGTTAACTCGGGCTCCGCATGCAGCGCGACTCCAATGGCTCGAGCGAGCGTAGTCTTGCCGCTCCCTAGGTCGCCGGAGAGCAGGACCCGGTCCCCTGGACGGAGTGATGCGCCAATCGCCGCGCCAAGCGACGTTGTCTCGGCAAGGCTATCGAGCGTAATGGTGACGGCGCTCACGCGATGAGGCGCTGTAGGTCACCAAGGGGGAGCACGACGAGATCACCATCGATCTCGACGGCACCCTGTGGATCTGAGGACTGAGCATCGGCCAGGCCGCGCCACGTGCCATACGAGCCCGCTCGCGTACCGCCGATCACCACGGTATCCACACCGAGACGCTCCGCGGCGCCACGCGCTGCGGAGGTCGTGATGCCTGCAGGGTGTCGCTCAAGTCGAACGCCACTACCGTGCAACGCCGCAAGCGCCTTTCCGAGCTCAGCAGCCCACTCGTCGCTCTCACGGCGCCCACCGAGGATCAGGAGGCCGAACGGCGCTGGTGCAACACCGGCGGCAACACGACGATCGATCGAGGCGCTGAGCGCCTCGCGCTCGCCATCACTCAGGCTTCCGACCACCAGTCCGCGAATTCCTACGGCGCGGGCGCGCAGCACGGTCTCAGGGGAGACCGAGACCACCGCAAGGATCCCTGCCTGATGCGCGGCAGCCCACCCGCGACTGTCGGGCTCTGCCGCTGAGAAGTAGAGGCTCCCCTCTACCTCGTCACCGAGCAGCAGGCGCCCGCCAAGGCCGCCCGTGGCGCTCGCCGAGCGCGGCAGAAGCGCCAACGGTGCCGTGACGGGGAGCACCGTTGCCGGCCCCGCGGCCACCGACACATTCACTACGTCAATCGGTGGGTTTCCGCGCACCACGCAGATCCCCGCGATGCCGCCCTGCAACGATGTCACGACGCGACGTCCCTCAATCTCTACTTCGATGTCGGCCCTCTCCCCTGCCGTAACGTCAAACTCCAACACTCCATCGCCCTGCAACGCGTGTTCTTCCGCGCCCACAAGAACGACCACCTCGCCACCAGGGTGCTCCGCAACGACCAGCAGGTCGCCAGCAGGAACGAGCAGTTGCTCCGCAGTCGCGCGAGCCAACTCCGCACCAGTTGTTTCGTTGAGCTGCTCGGTGCCGAGTGCCGCCACCACGCCAGCCCGGTCAAGAAGAACCGTAGTGCGCCCAAGGGGGGCGAGTGGCGAGAGCGCTACGAGTGGCACGGCGCCCGAAGCGAGATACGACGAAAGTTGACCCGTGACGATGAGAATTGAGTCACTCATCGACGAATCTTGCTCCGCCCATCGTTCGGAAATTGAACGAATCGCATCTGCACATGCAGCGGCACGAATCAGGTCACCCGCGGCATCGCGACCAGACATTGGCCGATCTGCAATATCGCCGAGCCGATCTGCCACACCGGCTCGATCGCGCTCACCGATTGATCGAAGTACCGCGTCACAACGACGTCGGCGCTCTGACGCATCTGCGGGGATCAGCGCAGCCTCCGCGATCGTAAGAAGTTCCCGAGGAACGCCTGGCGCCGCCCAGGCTACCCTGCCAGCGTCATGGGCAATATCAAGGATTGACACAGGGACCCCGAGCGCCTCCGCGATGCGGCCCGACGCACGCCCAAGGGAACTTGGATCACCACGCAGTGAGGTTGAGATCACACTGTTTTGTTCCAGTCCAGCAACGCTCTGCAACATCTTCTCCACGGCGTTGCTCTCAGCCCCCTTAGGCAGCGTCATCGCACTAAGGAGCCGCGTTGGCTCGGCGTCTGACATCAGCGCATAAAAGCTGCAATCAAGATCCTCGCGAATCAAGAGATACGACGAACGCGTCATTTCTGGTTCACGAAGTGATATCCGCGCAAGTCACGCACTGCTACTGGGGCACCATCCAGGGTATACACCCGCGCGAGACGATTCGTGAAGCTCGTCGAGACCTCATTCGTAATCGTCTTTCGACGCTTCGCAACATCTACAGGCTCGATCAGTTCGCTCCCTGAAGCACCGATGAAGATGACCTCATCAGCTTCGGTCAGATCAGTGGCTGGATGATCTGTGGCATCGATGGTGATCGAGTCCATGGCGATGGTGCCAACCACAGGGAGGCGCACGCCACGGAGCAACACCTCAGCCACTCCCCGATCGTGATACGAGATGCCATCGGCGTAGCCGATCGGCAGCGTGATGATTCGTGACGTTCGCTCGGCAGTGAACGCAGGGCCGTACCCAACGCCATGACCAACAGGGAGCGTGGCGATGCGTACCGGACGCGCGGCGAGTCCGTACACCCGTTGGATGCCGATCGCTGCGGCGGTCATCGTCGGTCGTAGCGCGTTCGGCACAACGCCGAAGAGTGCAATACCGACGCGTGCAACCTGCTGCGTATCGCCAATGGTGAGCAGCCCGCCCGAACCGACAAGGTGCGCCTCGAGCTCGGGGGCTTGGGCTGCTGACTGCTCAAGGACGTCCTCTTGCATGCGCGATCGTTCAACGTTCTCGGCTGCGCTGAGATGGCTCCAGATGCTCCGCAGCACAAGGTTCGGATTACTGCGCAGAATCGCAAGTTGGTTGGCGAGTTCGCTTGGCAAGATGCCATCTCGCCCGAGCCCGGTATCCACCTCAACATCAACGCTCAACGGTGTAAGCCCAGTGAGATCGGCGCTCATGAGCTCGCGAACGACTGCTGGCGACGAGGCGGTGACGCCAATGCCGGTAGCGGCAGCATCTCGTAGGTGCGCAGGGGCAACGCGCCAGAGGGCACGTACCGGGCCAGTGACCCCAGCATCGCGCAACTCTTGTGCCTCATCGAAGGTCGCTACAAGAATCGCGCGTGCGCCAGCGGCCAGAGCCGCTCGCGCGACAGGGACGGCGCCAAGGCCGTAGGCGTCTGCCTTCAGCACCACGTCAAGGTGGCCGCCAGCAGGCAGCTTCCCCTTGAGCGCGCGGACATTCGTTGCAATCGCATCCAGTCGCACCTCTACCCAAGCGTCACGCCCGAGCGCTGGTAGTCCGGCTGCCTGGATACGTTCGGGGAGCCCGCTCATCCTTGGGCCTTTCCTGCCGGCTCGGCTAGTAGCGCAAGCTCCTCGCGTCGGAGCGCCTTCAGGCGTTCGATTCGTGCCAAGAGCGCCGTCTCGGCGGCATCGAGGTCTTCGCCAATCTGCGGCGGAAAGAGGTAGCGCCCGCCGGCGGTCCGCACGGCATAGGCGATCGCAATCGCATACTCGCGCTCGTGGCTAATGGAGAGCGCGATGTGCTGAATACCGAGCTGTGAGGCACGTGCCGCGGCACGGTCATGGAGGCGAACGGAGGGCTGGCCAGTTGGTAGCCGCTCTACCTCGATCTCCTGCCATCCGATGCCACGTACGCCAAGGCCGAGCACCTTGGAGACAGCCTCCTTTGCAGCCCAACGCCCTGCCATCGTCTCGGGGCGGCCGCGAACGTAGGAACGCTCGGCGACAGTCAGTACCCGCAGCTCGAATCGCTCTGGATGACGACGCAAGACGTTGGCGATACGGTCCACGCGAATGATGTCGATGCCGATCTCCGGCGTGCTCGTCGCGTGCTCTCCCCCGTCCATCACTCGACGGTGACGGACTTCGCGAGATTCTTCGGCTGATCAATGTCAGCACCAGCCAGCAGCGCCATCTCGTACGAGAAGCGCTGCAACGGAATCGTCGCAATGAGGGCCGCAATCTCAGGCCGCGCAGCGGGGATCACCACGGCATCCGTAGCGAAACTCGACCAATCATCAACGCCAGAAACGATCGCAATCACTGGCGCGGAGCGTGCGCGCGACTCCATCAGGTTGCTGACGAGCTTCGGAAGAACTGGAGAGTTCAGTACGACCGCCACCACAGGATGGTCAGCGCCAAGGAGGCTGATTGGGCCGTGCTTCATCTCGCCCGCCGCAATGCCCTCGGCGTGGATGTACGCGAGCTCCTTCAGTTTCAGCGCCCCTTCAAATGCGGTGGCAAGTCCGGCGCCGCGGCTGACGAACATGAAGCCACTTGCGCTGAAGTATTTCTTCGCAATCGCTGGAAGGGCGTCTGAAGAGTCGAGTGCAGCTGAAGCCATTGCAGGGATCGTAAGCAGCTCGGTCGACCAAGATCGCAGGTCTTCAGCGGTGAGCGTGCCTGAGCGTCGCGCCAGGTCGAGCGTTACGAGCAACGTAACGAGCGCCTGCGAGGTGTAGCTCTTCGTTGCGGCAACCGAAACCTCTGTGCCGGCTTGGAGTAGAACGACTGCATCAGCTTCGCGCGTCAGTGAGGAGCCCGCTGCGTTCACGATCGCAAGCACCGTCGCACCAGCAGCTTTCGCGGTTCGAACGGCACCGAGCGTGTCGGCCGTTTCACCTGATTGCGAGACCGCGATGACCAGGCTGGTCGGGCCCAGCGCAGGCGGGTCGTACCGGAACTCGCTCGCGACGGTCACACGCACTGGTACGCGCAAGAGACGCTCTGCAAGCGTGGCCGCCGTGAGTGATGCGTAGTATGCGGATCCGCAGGCAACGATCTCAATGGATCGCGCTGCCGCAAGTGCTGGGGCGATCGCGTCGAGCTCACTGATTGCCACCCCATCTGCCGATACACGTCCGAGCATGGCGGCAGAGAGGGCACGTGGCTGCTCGTCCATCTCTTTGCGCATGAAGTGGTCGTACCCTTCCTTGCGCGCCGCGGCGCCATCCCAGGTAATCGTTTCAATCTTTGGAGCGAACTTCGCACCTGCGGTGTCGTAGAGGGTGATTCCGCCGCGCTGCAGGTCGGCAAGGTCGCCGTCGCGCAGGAAGATGATCTTGTTGGTGTGCTCAAGGATTGCGACGGGATCGGAGGCGAGGAACTGCTCCCCTTCCCCAAGCCCTACGGCAAGTGGCGCTTCACGACGGGCAGCAATGATCCGGCCCGGCTCGCCGCGATGCATGACGACGAGCGCCCACTGCCCGTGCAGGCGAGGGAGGACGGCAGCCACCGCAAGGCGAATGTCGCCCTGGTAGGCATCTTCGATGAGGTGGGCGATCACCTCGGTGTCGACGTCGCTCGAAAGGGTGTGGCCTTTTGCTGTGAGCTCCCGCTGTAGTTCAGCGTAGTTCTCGATGATCCCGTTGTGGATGATGGCGATCTCGCCGTGCTCATCCATATGGGGATGGGCGTTCAGGTCGGTCGGTGCACCGTGGGTGGCCCAACGTGTGTGGGCAATTCCGGCGATGGAGCCGGTTGGTAGTTCATCAAGGACACCCTCAAGATTGGCGAGGCGGCCCGCACGCTTGCGCATGGAGATCTCGCCCCCTGTGGCCGCAACGGCGATCCCAGCCGAGTCGTAGCCGCGGTACTCAAGAAGGCGTAGCCCCTCGATCAACGTCGTCGAGACGTCGCGTGAACCGATGTAGCCGACGATCCCGCACATAGCGGTAGTCTACCGCCCGCGTACGAGGCTCGCGGCGACCTCCAGCAGGCGCTCAACGGCGGCGGTGACCGCTGCGTGATCGGGGCCCTCGCCCATCACCCTGAGCAGGGGCTCGGTCCCAGAGAGGCGCACAAGGACGCGTCCACCTGTCTGTGCGAGTGCCACCTCCGCCTCGCGAATGGCGCTCTGGAGTTCTGGCGCGGCGAGCAGCCGCTCCCCCTCCCCCGTAGGCACTGGCACGGTTCGCTGCAGTTGCGGGTCGAGAGGGATGGCGGCTGCCATCTCCCCAACGGGGATCCCCGCGCGGGCAACCAGACCGAGCACGGTGATCGCGCTGAGAAGCCCGTCGCCGGTCGGTGAGAGCTCCGTGAAGAGGAGGTGGCCACTCTTCTCGCCACCGAAGCCACCCTGGCCAGCAGCGAGTCGTTCGGCGATGTGTCGGTCGCCCACGGGGGTGCGCTCCAGTGTGATCCCGTGGGCGGCAAGGTGACGCTCTACGCCACTGTTGGTCAGCACCGTAGCAACGGCGCGCTCCGACCCAGCGACTCCCCGCTCCTTCCGATCCAGTGCAATGAGGGCAATCAAAACGTCGCCGTCAATGGCTCGGCCGCTCGCATCAACAACCACGCAGCGATCGGCATCGCCATCGAGCGCAATGCCAAGGTCGGCACCGTGCGCGCGGATCTGCTCGCCGAGTGCTGCGGGGTCGGTAGCGCCGACGCCAGCATTGATGATGCCGTCGCCCATGGCGAACGGAACAACCGTGGCACCGGTGGCGGCGAGCGCTGCAACGGCGAATGGCGAGGCCGCGCCATGCGCTGCATCTACCACCACACTCATTCCAGCAGCATCAACCGATTGCGCAAGCGCCGTCAGCGTTCGCTCATAGCGCTCTCGGTACTCCTGGGCCTCAGCTGCGTGTGTCCCCGATGGAGCGGCCACTCGTACCGATTTTCCAAGCGCGATCTCCATCGCCGCCTCAAGTGCGCGCTCCTCAACATCAGGAATCTTGCGCCCATCACGCGCAAGCACCTTCAGGCCGTTGTATTCCACGGGGTTGTGCGATGCGGTCACCACCACACCACAGGCGGCACGCGGCTCGCCCGCAACGAGTGAGGCGAGTCCAGGCGTTGGGATAACCCCGACATCGATGACGGTGCCCCCGTGTGCCTCGATGGCACCAGCAAGCGCATCAGAAAGCGCTCGCCCACTCGGTCGCGTATCGCGCCCGAGCAGCACGAGTCCGTTCGGGTGCTGCTGCATTAGGGCAACGCCGAGTGCGGCAGCTATTTCAACGGTAAGTGTCTCGCCAGCGATCCCGCGGATCCCATCGGTGCCGAAGCGAACCGTGGTCACGGTGTTCCTTGCGCTAGATCAGC
>CANKMK010000018.1 GCA_947483025.1 Chloroflexota bacterium
CCGTACGACAGTTTCGAGGCAAGCGTTGACCAGTTCTTCGCCCAGGCCGCCGATGATCCTGAAGTCCTCTCCATCCGCTCCACGCTCTATCGCACTGGGGCAACCTCAAGCATCCCTGCACACCTGATCCGCGCCGCCCAGGCAGGGAAAGAGGTGGTTGTCCTCGTTGAACTGAAGGCCCGCTTTGATGAGGCTGCCAACATCGAGTGGGCACGACGACTCGAAGAGGCGGGCGCGCACGTGGTCTACGGCGTCATGGGCCTTAAGACGCACTGCAAAGCGACGCTGATCGCGCGGCGTGAGGGCTCCACAATTCACCGCTATGTGCACCTCTCCACGGGAAATTACAACCCGAAGACGGCACGTGGCTACACCGACATCGGCCTCTTCACCACGAACGAGGTGATCGGCACCGATGTGGGAGTCCTCTTCAACTTCCTGACTGGTGCCGCGCGTACCTCGTCGTACCAGCGCATCCTCGTAGCTCCGGACTATCTACGCAGCGAGATCAAACGGCGCATGGATCACCTCGCCGAGCAGGCACGAGTTGGCGCGGCAACCGCGATCACGATCAAGGTCAACGCCCTGATCGACCCTGAGATGATTCAGGTTCTCGACCGAGCCGCCGAGGCGGGGGTCTCCATCGATCTCATCGTTCGTGGCATGTGCGGTCTACTGCCGGACCCGGCGCGACATGCCACGCGCCTGCGAATCCGCTCAGTTATCGGCGACTACCTTGAGCACAGCCGCATCTATCGCTTTGCGGGACCCGAAGGAGTTGAGCTCTTCGCCGGTAGTGCGGATCTGATGGAGCGCAACCTTGACCGACGCGTGGAGGTGCTCTTCCCCCTAGATGAGGGTGAGGTGCATCGCAAGGTAGACGAGATCCTCGCCGCGCTGCTCGCCGACACCTCGAACGCCTGGGAGTTGCAGCCAGACGGGGCCTGGGAGCGTCTCGCAGACACGGGCATCTCGTCGTTTGAGACCTTGCGACAGGTGGCACTCGCCGCATCTCAGGCATAATCTCGCCATGGAGCGCGAGTTGAAATTTCTCCTCGAGCACGCACATGCTCCCGCGCTTCCTAGCGGCTACTACATGGCAGAGCCTCAGCCTACGCTCCACCTTCTCGATGAGTACTTGGACTATCGCGGCCAAATCCTCGCCGCTGGCTGGCGACTACGTCGCCGCCGATCCGATGGTGAGGGGCTCCGGTACACGCTGAAGTCCGAGCAACGTGGCGACCCATCATCTCCGCTGCGTGAACGCATAGAGATTGAGCGCGCGCCAGAGCGTGATGAGCAGATCCCGTCAGAGATTGTGGCTGCACTCTTGGCGGCCGGGGCTGACACCGCGCACGTGCTCGATCGCCTGCAGCCATACCTAACCCTGCGCCAGGAGCGTCACCCGGCAACGCTCTCAACAAGCGAAGGGGATATCGCACTAATGAGCGTCGACAAAGTGCGCGCGACGGGATCAACAGTCGAAGGGGAGCGCCGCTGGACGGAGCTTGAAATTGAGTTTTTCGCCACCGTTTCAGCCGAGGCTCGTGATCGCGCAGCCGCCGAGCTCTCCGCCTGGCTTGCAACGCAACCAGGGGTGACGCCTGGTGGCGAATCAAAGGTCGCCCGAGCCGCGCGGCTCCTCTCAGCTTCGATCTAGCGCGAGGAGCTAGCCCGAGTCTCCATCACGAGGGTTGGGAGGGCCTCGCGCCATCCATGACCCGCACGAGCCACCGCAACGACCAGGCCCTCACGAATCCCACCGCGATCCACAGTGACCTGGCGCGCCGTCGTTCGCTGCAGCAGTGCCTCAACGATCGCAATGCCAGCAGGGAGTAGTCGCGCGCGGCGTTGCGAGATTGCAAAGCGCTCTGCCACCTCTTTTGCCGTGAGCGCAACGAGTCGCTCCCCCATCGCTGCAAGATCTTCGCGCTCAATCGTGCGACTGATGAGTGTCGCTGGAACGAGTTTGAGCAGTCGTGTCGCAGTCCCGCCCACCAGGATCAGCCGGTGCACATCAGCAACGGTAAGGTCGGCAAGTGCGATCTGGGCGTGTCGGCGCAGCTCCTGCCATTCACGCGGTCGTGGTGGGTCTTGATACGAGACACGCGCCAGAAGGCGCGCCGATCCGATGGAGACGCCAATGGCACGCGGCATCTCGCCAGGGTGAAGTTCAACCGCTTCGGTTGACCCGCCGCCAATGTCCACGACAAGCTGCGGTACGGAATGATCATGGCCATGGTGAAGACCGAGCACCGTCAGGAGGCCCTCCTCCTCATGGGTCAAGACGATCGGCGCATTTATTTTTGGCGTTCGCAAGGCGCGCAGCACACTCTCCTGATCGCGCGCTCGACGGAACGGTTCCGTAGCAACGACAAAGAGCTCATCAGCGCCCAAGACGCTGGCCCTCGTCCGGAAGGCGGCAAGCGCATCGCTGATTGCGGTCGTGGCCTTGCGCCCAATGGTGCGGTCCTGTTCAACCAACCGCCCAAGCTCGATGGGCATCGACTCATCCGCGATCACCTCTTGGCGCACCCCGTCGGAGACGGCCACATACAGGTGCGTTGAGTTGGAGCCGATATCGACCACGGCGCAGACCCGCGGGATGCCCGCCTGGGAGCTCCCCACCCGGCTGCGGCGCGGCTTCGGGGTTGCGGGGGCGGTGGCGAGAGACGGTCTCGCCGCGTGAGCACTGCGTAAACGCTTACCTGCCACCATCCGCGCATCCTAGCCGTGAACGGAGATTCCCTCTTGGCGGGGCTGGGGCGGTAGGATGTGAGCAACGTACTTAAGCAGCGCGGAGGGACTATGCCAACAGGAGACGATCAGCGTCGAGTCGAGAGCGAGATCCAGGAGATCCTCGCGCGCACCGCAAATGATGGCGCCACGGCGGCCCCGCAGGGCGCCCGCGAGCCGCTCGACCGCGAGCTGCGCAACATCAAAGAGACGGTTATCCGCATGGGGAGCATGGCTGAGGCGGCGATCCGTGATGCCCTCGACGCCCTCGTAACGCACAACGCCGAAAAGGCCACCGCGGTGATCATCGGCGATCGCAAGATCAACGATATGCAGCATGAGGTCATCACCGCCATCACCACCACCATCGCCACCCAGAGCCCCGTGGCACGCGACCTCCGCAACCTCTTGATGATGAACCACGTCGTCTATGAGCTTGAGCGCATCGGCGACCATGCCGCCTCTGTCGCCAAGATTGCTGTGCAGCTCGCCCCTGAGCCAGCGCTCCAGCGCTACCTCCACCTGCCCGAGATCGGTGAGCTCGCGGCGACGCAGCTGCACGGCATCTTGATGGCGCTCGTTGATGTTGACCCGGCGCGCGCCCGGGAGGTCGCGGTGAGCGACGACCAGATCGACGCCCTCTATCGCCAGTCCTTTGATGAGTGTGTCCGCCTCATGGAGGCCGACAAGTCGAACGTTGCCCGCGGCACGCGACTCCTCTTTGCTGCTCACTACCTGGAGCGCATCGGCGATCGCACCACCAACATCGCCGAAGACATTGTCTACCTTGCCTCTGGAGAGGTCGAGGACCTCAATCCTTGAGTTCGGACCGCGCAGCTTCGGAGAAGGACCTGAAGCGCCTCTACATCGTTCGCCATGCAGACGCAGGTGATCCCGCCGAATGGATCGGCCCGGATGCAGAGCGACCACTCAGCTCCAAGGGAGTTAAGCAGGCCGCCCGACTTGCCGCGGCGCTCGTTGCTGCAGGCACGAACGTTGGATCACTCCGCACATCGCCCGCGCGCCGCTGCACCGAAACCTGCGCCGTTATCGCCGCAGCGCTAGAGACAACCGCCACCATCGACGAGCACCTCGCCGACGGACCAACTGCGGCGCACGTTGCAAAACTCCTCGCCCGACGCGGTAACGACGCCCTGCTCCTCGTCGGGCACCAGCCGCACCTTGGCAATCTGATCGCCGAGCTCACCGGCCTTGCCGCGATCCCCGTCGAGAAGGGGTCCATGATTCGCATCGATATCGCCGCCCCATACACGCCGGGGAGCGGCCGTCTGGTTGCGCTCGTTCCGCCCGCGCTCCTCCGCGCCCCGAAGAGCGAGCGCTAGCGCGTCGCCGCGCGAGCGGCAGTCGCCCCGTCCCCCTCTGCGCAGAGGGCAGTGAGGCGCAGATCGCTCGCCCATGCGGCGTCAGCTGCGTCTCGAAGAGTCCAGGCCGCGATCTCAAGTCCCGCTTCGTTCCAACGGCTGAGGTTCGCGTCGCTCAAGAGATCCATCGCAACAGAGAGGCCATCGCATCCTAGGCGTGCCGCCTCCTCCGCCTCTGCCGCCGATTCGGCGTTGAGCCAGCGCGACCAGTGAGGTGCGTGCCCCTCAACCGCGCGGAGGACGCTCGGGGAGAAACTTGAGAGCACAACCCCCTCTGCCTCCGCGCCGCGAGCTGCGACAAGGGTGGCGAATAGCGCATCGGTGGGCTGCTCTTTTAGCTCAAGGTCGATCAACGTGGTGGTGGGCATGGCGACAAGCGCTTGCGCGAGCGTTGGTATGCCAATCTCCGCCAGATCCGCAACGGAGAGTTCCGACACACGACGTGGTACCTCATAGAGCCGATCAAGCGTCTCATCGTGCACGATCACCGCTGTGCCCTCGGCACTGAAGCGCACGTCAAACTCCACCCCGTCGAACTGTTCTGCTCCTGCGACGAGTGCGGCCAGGCTGTTCTCACGGATCGTCGCGTTGTGGGCCCCTCGGTGCGCGAGAAGGAGTGGGCGCCCGAGTGCTTCACGTGCGCGACCGATCGCGCTTGAGTAACGACTCAGGAGGCGGCCCCGGCGGCTGGCAGCGTGATGGTGAACGTGGTGCCCACGCCCGTCGTTGAGGTAACGGTGATCTCGCCACCGTGACGAAGCACGGCATGTCGGGCAATCGCAAGACCGAGTCCGGTCCCGCCGCCGCCAACGGCACCGGCGCCGCCATCGACTCGCTCGACAGTGAAGAATCGCTCGAAGATGCGTGAGAGATGGGCGCGATCAATGCCAATACCGTGATCGATCACGGCAATCTGTGATCCGCCATCGATCAGTCGATCGATCTGCAGCTCGACTCGCCCACCCTCGCGGCTGTACTTCACGGCGTTATGCACGAGGTTCGCCACCGCCTGCCGGAGGCGATCGCGGTCGCCAGTAATGAGAAGCGGACTCGCGCCGATGACATCAATGCCGCCCCCGTGCTGCGCAGCAACTGGCGTAAATCGCTGCGCGACCTCTTGCGCCAAGGCGACCAGGTCGAACTCGGCCTTGCGAAGCGGGATCTCACCCGCCTCGAGCGTGGCGAGGTCGAGCATCTCATCGGCCATCTGCACGAGGTGGAGCACCTCTACCTCGATTTTTGCGCTGCGGCTCGCCACCCCAGACACATCACCCTTCGCGGCAGCGCCGCCAATGGTTTCCGCGAGAAGTCGAATCGTTGAGAGCGGGGTGCGGAGCTCGTGCGAGAGGTTATCGACGAACTCGGTGCGGATCTGCCGCAGGCGACGCACCTCTGTGAGGTCGCGCAAGACGAGCCATGCTCCGCCATCACCATCAGGTGCCGCAACGACAGAGACGTGGCGCGCCTCGTCAGAGTGGCCGAGTCGACCGTCACGGATGTCAATCTCGCCTCGATGCACCTCGCCGGCGATCGCCTTGCGCGCGAGCTCCTCGAGCCGGAAGTCAACGGTCGCTTCGATCAGCGGCATGCCACGGAACTGCACGTCGCCGCGAGCAAGGATCTCGCCGGTAACCGGGCTCGCGGCGCGAATCACGAGATCCGAACCAACACGAAGGATGGCATCTTCCGTTGCCTCAAGGAGGGCGTTCAGGCGCTCAGATCGGCGATCGGCGCGATCCCAGGCAACGTCTGCCCGGCTACTCTCACGCGCCGCGCGGTCGGCCTCGGTTGCAACATCTTGCGCCGTGAAGCGGCGAGCGATGAGATAGGTGACCCCTGCAGAGATCAGTACCGTTGCAAGTCCAATGACGAAATCTGGCATCAGGCGGCAGGATGAGGATCGCGTGCGGCGTGTCGTGGCGGGTAGCCGCGCTTGAGCAGCTCCGCTTCCACGGCGGCACGGTCGCTGGCCTGTGCGGCACGGATGGCGTTGAGCACATCGCTCAGCGGCAGGACGTTGCGCTCCCCTGTTGAACGACGGGTGACCTCTGCGCCGCCAGCCTCAAGCGAGCGGGGCGAGATGGTGATCATCCATGGCGCCCCGATCAGTTCCGCATCGGCGAACTTCACGCCCGGCGTCTCGGTTCGATCGTCGACAAGCAACTCGATGCCAGCAGCCTCCGCCTCCGCCTCAAGGGCGAACGCAATCTCGGTCACCTTCGGATCCTTGTTCGCCCCAACGATCGCAATCTGCGCATCGAAAGGACTGATGGAGATCGGCCAGGAGAGGCCCTTCTCGTCGTGATGCGCCTCAGCGATGCAGGCCACCGCACGGCCAACGCCAATCCCGTAGGAGCCCATCACGATCGGGTGCGAGACGCCCGCCTCGTCGGCGTAGGTGGCACCCAGCGCGCCGGTGTATCGGGTGCCGAGCTTGAAGATGTTGCCAACCTCGATGCCGTTCTCAATGCGTAGGTTGCCACCACAGGCGATACAAGCATCCCCCACCTTTGCTGAGGCGATATCGGCAACAGCGGTCGGCGTGTAATCTCGGCCAACGTTCACGCCAGTGAGGTGACATCCCGCCTTGTTCGCCCCTGCGACCATGTTGGCGGTCGACGCGACCAACTCATCCACGACCACAGTTGCGCCCTTGATGCCGACGGGTGATGCATAGCCTGGCTCCATACCGGCGGCGCGAATCTCCTCTTCGCGGGCTGGGCGGAGGTCGCGTGCACCGATGGCGTTGGTCAGCTTCGTCTCTTCCACCTCATCATCGCCACGCACAATGGCAACGATCAGCCGCCCATCGCGGTCGGCAAAGAAGACGGCCTTCGCGCAGGTGGCGGCTGGGACCTTGAGTTGCGCCGCAAGTTCATCAATCGTTGAGGCACCTGGTGTTGCGATCTCCTTGAGCGGCTCCTGTGGTGCACTTGCTGGGATCTCACGCTTCACGACGGCGACCTGACGGTTTGCCGCAGCGCCGCAGCCATCGCAGAGCACGAGACTGTCTTCACCAAACGTGCTGAAGGCCATGAACTCATGGGCGAGCGAGCCGCCCATCATGCCAACGTCGCTGGCCACGGCAATCGCCTCAAGTCCGAGTCGCGCAAAGATGCGCGTATAGGCGTGGTAGTAGAGCTTGTACGAACGGTCGAGGCCAGCCTCATCGCGGTCGGCGCTGTAGGCGTCTTTCATCGTGAACTCGCGCACGCGAATGAGTCCGCCGCGCGCGCGTGGCTCGTCGCGCCACTTCGTCTGGAAGTGGTACATCTGCTGTGGAAGTTGACGCCACGAGTTGATCAGCTTGCGAAGGAGGTCGGTCACCACCTCTTCGTGCGTCATCGCCAGCACCATATCGCGGCCGCCACGATCGTTGAAGCGGCCCATCTCTGGGCCGATCTGATCGTAGCGCCCCGTCTCGCGCCAGAGGTCGGCAGGGTGTACCACTGGCATCAGCATCTCTTGGGCGCCGATCGCGTTCATCTCTTCGCGAATCACCTGGGTGACGCGCATGTTGACGCGCATGCCGAGCGGCAAGAGCGAATAGATTCCGGCACCAAGTGGGCGAATGTAGCCAGCGCGCAGCAGGAGGCGATGGGAGGGCATCTCCGCGTCGGCGGGGTCCTCCCGGAGGGTCGTAAAGAAGAGTTCGCTCATGCGCATGGGGTCAATCCTACCCGCGCGCGGGGCTCTCGTTCAGAAGGGGGGTGCGAATCAGGCCGGGCGGCGAAGGACGTAGCCGATCCCGCGAACGGTCTGCAGGGCCACCGGCTCGGCTGGAATCGCCTCCATGGCCTGGCGCAGGGCGTGCATGTGCACGTCGACCGTGCGCGTTTCGCCCGCATAGTCGTAGCCCCACACCTTGTCGAGGAGCTGCTCCCGCGAGTAGACCCGACCCGCGTTCTCAATGAGGAAGGCCAGCAGCTGGAAGGCCTTCGGCTTCAGGTGCACTACGGCGCCGTCACGCAGCACTCGTTGCCCCTCAAGGTCAACCTCTGCCTCGGCAATGCGGAGACGGGCGCCCTGCGTTGCGGGGCTGGTCCCCACTTCGGCGCGGCGGAGCACTGCCCGGATTCGTGCGATCAGCTCGCGCGAGGAGAATGGCTTTGTCACGTAGTCATCGGCGCCGAGATCGAGTCCGCTAATGCGATCGGCCTCAGAAGCCTTCGCCGTCACCATGATGATCGGGACGCGCGAGCTGCTGCGAATCGATCGGCAGACCTCGATGCCACCCATTTCCGGGAGCATGAGGTCGAGAAGGATCAGGTCTGGTGGAGCGGCGCGAAACGCAGTGAGGCCCGCCGCACCGGTCTCGGCCTGGGTGACGATGAATCCCTCGCTCGTCAACGCATCGGCGAGCGCCTCGCGCAGCGCTCGCTCATCTTCAACCAGCAGGATGTTGATTGGTCGTTCTGGCACCGCGTCACTCTGAGGGAGCGGTGTTATCGCCATGTAAACGCTAGTTGCCGCTCACCAGTGCCACAGCGGCGTCGAGATGCGCCAGCACACGCGCACGACCGAGAAGGCGCATGCTGTCGAAGAGTGGCGGCGTTGCCGTTCGCCCCGTTACCGCGACACGGAGGGCCATGAAGAGATCGCCCGACTTCCAGCCCGACGACTCGGCGAGCGCCCGGAGCTGCACCTCGAGCGGATCCTCTGCATCGAGCAGTGGCTGGTCGCCCTCACCGATCGCTTCGGCGATCAGTGGGCGTGCGGCTGCGAGCGCCTGCAAGGTTGTGGCGGCATCCCACC
>CANKMK010000019.1 GCA_947483025.1 Chloroflexota bacterium
CCTCCATCAGCTCAGCAACGCGATAGAGAATCTGCCCGCGCACCATTGCGGTACGCGCGGCCCACGGCTCTGCGGCAATGCGCGCGACACGAACCGCTTCGCGCAAATCCTTGCGCGAACCGCCAGCGATGTTGGCGACACCACCCTTCGCGAGCTGTACCTCTCGGCTGCGACCCGATTCACTGCGCGGGAAGGCGCCACCGATGTAGAGCTTGGCGGTGCGTCGCACCTCAAGGCGCTCGGAACCCTCTGATGACTCAATCGTCAGTGGCAAGTTGAGCTTCTCGGCGCGCTTCGACTTCTTCCCCATGACTAGGAGCTCCTCAGATAGGCGTGCAGGCCCTGCATGCCACCTTCGCGTCCGTAGCCGGACTCTTTGTAGCCGCCGAATGGCGCAGTTGGGTCGAAGCGATTGAAGGTGTTCGCCCATACGACGCCCGCCTTGAGGGCGCTCGCAACCTGCAGAATGCGCCTCCCCTTCTCCGTCCAGATGCCGGCGGAGAGTCCGTACGCGGTGTTGTTGGCCTTCTCAATCGCCTCGGCAACGGTGCGGAAGGTAATCGTTGCCAGCACTGGCCCGAAAATCTCTTCGCGAGCGATGCGGTGGCTCTGCGCGACATTGGTGAAGAGTGTTGGGCGGAAGAACCAGCCGCGCGTTGGTAGGTCACAGGCGGGCTGCCAGATTTGGGCACCCTCAGCGACGCCGCTCGCAACGAGTTCACCGATGCTCTCCATCTGTGCCTTGGAGTTGATCGCACCGATGTCGGTGTTCTTATCCATTGGGTCGCCGATGCGCAGCATCGACATGCGATCGCGCAGCCGCGCGAGAAACTCTTCGGCGATGGACTCCTGAACAAGGAGGCGACTGCCGGCGCAGCAGACCTCGCCCTGGTTGAAGAAGATGCCGTTGACGACGCCCTCAACGGCCTGGTCGAGCGCTGCGTCTTCAAAGACGATGTTGGCCGCCTTGCCACCGAGCTCCAGCGTGAGGCCCTTCCCCTGCCCAGCGATCCCCTTGGCGATCGTGACGCCGACGGAGGTGCTGCCGGTGAACGCAACCTTCGCCACGCGAGGGTCGGTGACGATCGACATGCCGGTGCTGCCGGGGCCGGTGACGATATTGACGACGCCATCAGGGAGTTCGGCCTGACGGCAGACATCGGCGAAAAGGAGTGCAGTGAGCGGCGTTGTTGAGGCGGGCTTCAGTACGACAGTGTTGCCGGCTGCAAGGGCCGGGGCGATCTTCCACGCCAGCATGAGGAGGGGAAAGTTCCACGGGATCACCTGCCCGACGACACCGTGCGCCTCGGGGCGGCGGCCAGGAACGGCGTACTCAAGCTTGTCGGCCCAGCCGGCGTAGTACCAGAAGTGCGCGGCGGCGAGTGGTACGTCCACGTCGCGCGACTCACGGATCGGCTTCCCTGAATCCATGGTTTCGGTGACGGCGAACTCGCGGCTTCGCTCCTGGAGGATGCGGCTGATGCGGTAGAGGTACTTCGCCCGCTCGCGCGGGTGCAGCTTCGACCAGACCTTGCGGTAGGCGCGATCGGCGGCCTCGATGGCGCGATCGCCGTCGGCGGGGGTCCCCTTCGCGATCTCGGCGAGTGGCTCCTCGGTAGCCGGGTTGTAGGTGATGGTGACCTCGCCGCCAGATGGGGCGCGCTCCTTCCCGTCAATGAAGAGGCCGTAGCGCTGGCGAATCGTGACGATCTCGCGGGACTCGGGGGCTGGGGCGTAGGCCCAAGGACTGCTGCCGGCCAGACCAGAACTTGCTGGGGCCACGGTCGCGGCGGGGGCCGGAGTTGTCACGCTGGCGGCACGCGCAGTCGTGCGTCGTGGTGCGGCGCCCTTCGGTGACTGATCGCTTGGCATGGGTGCATCCTAGCGCGCCGACCACTTCCAGCGGCGCGGCGTATCGCATACCCTTCGCCCATGACAACCCGTGCGCCGCAGGCGACTCCCCCGTTCACGCCGACGATGCTGATTGACGGCGCCTCACGTGGCGCGACGGGCGGGCGCACCTTCACCCTGCGCCACCCCGCGAGTGGTGCGGCGATCGGCGAGATTCCACACGCGTCGGCCGCCGACGTTGACGCCGCCATCGCTGCGGCTCGACGGGCCTTTGATACCGGCGGCTGGCGCACGACTCTCCCCGCCGAGCGCGCGCGACTCCTTCTTGCACTCGCCGACGCCGTAGAGCGCGAGGCTGATCACTTCGCCGACCTTGAGGTGTGGCAGACCGGCACTGCGCGCAAGCTTCGACGAGACGGAGACATTCCGGCCGTTGTCGACCACCTGCGTTACTTCGCGGGAATCCTGCGCGCCCCCGAAGGGATCGCCGCTGGTGAGTACACCGGCAACCACACCTCCATGATTCGTCGTGAGCCGATCGGCGTCGCCGCACTCATCGCGCCGTGGAACTATCCGCTCGCGATGGCGGTCTGGCAGGCGGCGCCTGCTCTCGCTGCTGGCAACACCGTCGTCATGAAGCCGGCCAGCGCTACACCGCTTGCAGCACTCCGGCTGACCGAGCTCGCGCGCGAGGTTGGCTTCCCTGCGGGCGTCGTCAATGTCATCACCGGACCAGGTGCCGAGATCGGTGCACAGTTCGCCGCTGATCCGCGCATCGACATCATTGCCCTCACAGGCGACAGCGCAACGGGTCGAGAGCTGATGGCGGCAGGTGCGCCAACGCTGAAGCGACTACACCTAGAGCTTGGCGGAAAGGCGCCGTTCGTCGTCTTTGCTGATGCCGACATTGAGGCGGCTGCGCGCGGCGCAGTGGCGGGAGCATTCGTAAATGGTGGCCAAGATTGCACCGCCGCGACGCGTCTCTACGCGCAGGCTGCGATCTTTGACCAGCTCGTTGCCCGCATTGCAGAGCTCACCGCACAGGTGCGCATCGGTGATCCCTTTGACCCAACGACGGATCTTGGCTCACTCATCTCACGCACGCACCGCGATCGCGTCGCAGGCTACGTTGACCGCGCCGTCGCGGCAGGAGCACGGATCGTGATCGGCGGCAGCGCACAGCCGAGCGGTGTCCCTGCGGATGGCGCCTACTTTGCGCCGACCCTAATCGTGGGTGCCAAGCAGTCGAGCGAGATTGTGCAGCAAGAGGTCTTCGGCCCGGTGCTCGTTGCACTCCCCTTCACCGACGAGGCCGAAGCGATCACCCTTGCGAATGACACGCCGTATGGGCTCGCCTCAAGTTGCTGGACGGGCGATGTGGCACGCGCGCATCGCATGGCGGCGGCGTTGAACTTCGGTGCGGTGCTGATCAATGACCATCTCCCCTTCCTCAGCGAAATGCCGCATGGCGGCTTCAAGCAGTCAGGATTTGGCAAAGACCTCAGCCGCTACTCCTTTGAGGAGTACACGCAAATCAAGCATGTGGCGATTGAGATCACCGGCGAGGCAGAGAAGGCGTGGCACTGGACGATCTTCGGAGATCCGAAGAGGTAGTTCCCCTCAGCTCCCGAGGAGCAGGTCAAGCCACGCGTCGAGCGGCGAGCGAGTAGGCGCATCAGGGCTGAATCGTCGTGCCCCAGAGCCCGGAGCATCCTCTGTGAGCGGTGCCGCATCAGCCGCCAAGACGAACGGGCGCTCCACAGTGGAGCCGAGGCTGTAGCCACGGGCAACCAACTCAAGGAAGGCGGCATCCTCAAGGAGCACACGCTCTGCGGTGAGGGCATCAGCCCGCGCCTGGAGCGCTGCCGTCTCATCACGCAACTGCGCCAAGCGCGTGTTTACCTGAATCACACCGATCAGATTTCGCCCAAACTCCACCACGAAGAGCGCCACAATCAGCGCCTGCCCAAGGAAGATCAGGGCGCCGCGCGTGGTGCTGGTGCGTCGGCGAATCATGACCCTCATGCCTCCAGTTTCTGCGCCCCATCCAATGGCGTCAAGCGGGGGCGCAGTGCGGGGTGATAGCCTGCGCGGCGTGTACTTCTATGAACTTCACGAGGCAGACGACGAACTCGCCATCGGCTTGACCCTCGCTCACGACGAGGCCTTTGCGCCGAGCGAGTTCTTGGCAATGGTGGAGACGGCCCGAAGCCGCGTGATGGAAACCTTCACTGAGGAGACCCTCATTGAGGCGATTGCCGCGGAGCTTGAACGTGAGCACGACTTCGCCGCTGCCGTTGATTCACGCCTGGTGGCCGCGGTCGGCGTCTCCTCGGAAGAGGGTGAGACACGCCTCCTGGCCCATGAGGGACCGGGCGCTCACGCTGCTGACGAGGGCGAAGAGGAGGATCCAGACCTTGCGATCGCTGAGGCGCTGCTCTCAGGGCGTGAGCCGATGGGGGTGCGAACCGCTGTGGTGGATCTGGAGAAGAACGAGTCGCTCGACTCCTAGCGCCGCTCGCCTGTCGCTACCAGCGAGGCAGTCCCTTTGACCCCTTCCAGACGCGATTCATGATCGGTACGCCATCTGTGGCGGCGTCAACGAAGTTTGGTTGTGACTGCCTCAAGATCACTGTCGGCAACATGCGTGTGCTCACCAACCGCGAACCGATGAAGGTTGATTCAATGACGAGACCCTGCGAAGTTTCAACTGACCAGTTCTGGTCGAAGATAAAATTCCCCATGCTGTAGAAGACTGGCTTTCCGTTGATCACCTCCATGGCACTCGCCCAGTGCGAGTGGGATCCGAGGATCATGTCGGCACCAGCCTCGATCGCCCGCTTCGCGAACCTCCGTTGTGAAGCGGTCGGCTGTGCCTGGAACTCCAAGCCCCAGTGCGGGAAAACGATAACAACGTCGGCACCTGCGGCGCGAGCAGCTGCAATGGAGGCGCGCATCTCAAGGACACCGATCGGCGCACTCCCCGCTCGGTCCACCCGGGCGTGCGTGCTGGGGTTCACCTGGTCGACCGCAACGATGCCGACAGTAACGCCACCAACATTGGTGAGCCACGGGCGCTGTGCCTCAGCGAGGTTGGCCCCAGCGCCACCGCTGCCCATGCCGGCTGCCGTAACTGCGGCGACCGTTTCGGGGATTTTTGACACACCGCCGTCGCCGATATGGTTGTTAGCCAGCGAAAGGAAATCGATTCCCGCCTCTTTCAGTACACGAAGGAGCGCCGGGTTCCCTGTGAATGTCGTTCCTGAGTTGTGTTGACGCCACCTCTTTGGCGTTGGCGACTCCAGGTTCGCGATCGAGAGATCTGCGCTTTGGAAGAGTGAGCGCATCAGGCCGTTGGCGCCCCCGCCGCTCACGTAGCGCGCAGCAACACGCGGCACGCCAAATTGGCTACAGCAGGTTGTTCCAGTGATATCGGCAAAGCCGCCATCAAAGAGCGAATCTGCACCGCGTGATGAACGCTTGGCGTCGGCAGAGACGCCACGATCAAGCAGGATGTCGCCACCGGCTGCAAGGGTCCACGCCGCAGCCGGATCGTAGGCGAGCGGCCCGGCGAGCCACTCAACTGGAATTGTTGCGTCGACGGGGAGCTCAGCGCGCAGCGGCCAATCGGCGAGCGATGCGACGCGATAGACGCCCACGATCGCAGCACCCTCCCATGTGAGGGTGCGCAGCGCGGGCTCAAGGGCAGCGAGCCGCACAAACCCTGCCGCCTTCTCATCAGCGGCGAGTGCCGCCTTGAGGGCGGTGCGGTCCGCGACGAGCGTTAGGCGAGAGGTGATTGCGGTAGCTGAGAGGCCGAGTGCGGCGAGGATCGCGGTGGACTCTGGCGCGATAAGGATGAGCTTCGTGATCGGCAGCTTTCCTCCCACCTCGGCAAGGCGCGCAATGCCAACGCTCGTGAGCGCCGTGAGGGTGCTGCGGTATCCGGCAACGGGGATTAGCGGGCTTCGTGTGTCGCTGGTCGGCGAGAGATTTGGACTACCCGTAGGATCCCCGCTCGCCCCCGACGGAGCGGCAGAGGTGCCACATGCTGCGGCAAGCAGGAGTGCGAGCACGAGCGTGAGGATGCTACGGCGTCGCGGCAACGGGGCGTTAGTGACAGCGGGCAGATCCACACCGCTATCCTACCTGCATGCAGCAGCCCTTTCGCCGCACAGGCCCCACGCTTATCGCCGCCGCGCTCAGTGAGGAGCGTGCCGCCCTTGAGGCGCTTGCCACCGATCTGGTACCGCACGCACTGCCAGGACTTGCAGATGGTGCGCTACTCATTGGCCGCATCGACGAACATCCAGTTGCCCTGCTGCGCTGCGGCGTCGGCAAGGTCGCCTCGGTGGTTGCTGTCACCGCCGCCCTGACGATTGAGCCGCGCTGTGTGATCTCGGTTGGCTCCGCCGGTGCGCTGCATGCCGGGTATCGCGTGGGCGACGTCCTACTCGCCGATGGGGTGCTGCAGCATGACTTCGCCGCAGCGGAGGCGGATGGCTTCCGACTCTTCGGCTACGGCGCGGATATTCCATCGAAGGGCGACCCACTCCTCGTTGCCGACCCCGAGCTGGTCACAGCAGCGCTTGATGCGGCCACGCCGACAACCGCACGCCTTGGAATCAGCCTCCGTCGCGGCCGCATCGCCACTGGTGACTGGTTCGTTGCCGACCAGAAGGTTCGTGACGCGATTGCCACGCGCAGTGCAGCTGACCTCGTTGAGATGGAGGGGGCGGCCATCGCCTATGCGGCTCGTACGCATGGCATCCCTTGGCTGGTGATTCGTAGCGTGAGTGACGCAGGTGATGGTGAGGCCACGCTCAGCTTCTGGGAATATCTCGCGCTCGCTTCAAAGAACGCCGCCGAGATTGTGCGCGCCATCCTGCCAGCGCTGGAGCGCCGCTAGCCGCGCTTCGCCCCCAACGTCATCTGCTGCGCACGCGGCGCGGTCTCGCCAAAGAGTCGGGTCGCAAGCGCATCGACCGCAGCTGGATCCCCTGTCGTGAAGATCTGATGCTCAGGAGCTACTGGTGCTGACGCTGGTGCGGAGTGCCCGAGATGACCAGCATCGGCCGCCGTACCACGGCTTGACCCTGGTGCCTCCAGCCCGTTCACCGAGATGATCTCTTGCAGAAAACTTGCCGTCGCCGCAGCCGAGTCAACCACGGCGATCGGTGCGCCGAGCGCCGCGTCGATGGCGCCACGAATCAGTGGAAAGTGCGTGCAGCCGAGCAACAGGGTGTCAATGCGTTCACTCGGGTCACCAGCCAAAAATGGGTCGATCGCAGCGTGGATGGCCTCACTCATCTCTTGCGTATTCGTGAGCCCTGACTCAATGAGCGGAACGAGCTCGGAGGCGGCGCGCTCGATCACCCGGGTACCAGGATTCTCATCTTTAATGGCGGCGAAGTAGGCACGCGACCGAACGGTTGCAATCGTAGCCAACACGCCGACCCGACCGGTGCGCGTAGCGAGCGCTGCCGCCGCAGCTCCTGGTCGAATGACGCCGATGATTGGCGTTGACGGGTGTCGCTCGCGAAGGTGCTCAAGCGCCACCGCCGTCGCCGTATTGCAGGCGATGATGATTGCCTTGACACCGCGGGCTACCAACTCATCGCTGAGCTCTTCGGCATAGGTGCGCACCTCGGCATCGCTGCGGGTCCCGTATGGGTGACGGGCACTGTCACCGATGTAGATCGTGGATTCAGCTGGGAGGCGCGCCTGGACCTCGCGTAGGACGGTCAGGCCGCCGATCCCTGAATCAAAGAGCCCAATAGGGCGTGGATCACTCATTCGTTGACCGTAGCAGCCAGCGCAAACGATCGTCGGCGCCGCCACTCACAACACGTAGGCCGGCGGCGCCTGCAAGGGTGTGCACCTCATCTGGCTGCCAAGCACGGATCGCGAACGGGGCTCGGTCTGGATAGAGCGTCGTAGGGCGACCGTCAGCTCCCACCACCCGATGCCGAATCTCCAGAAGAACGGTGTTGGTGCGCTCCTGTGGATCGGACGTGATGCGACTCTCACGTCGCACGGTGCCATGGTCCGTATCTGCGCGTTCCAAATCGACGCTCCATTCGCCCTCTGCCTCATCGGCGAACAGCTGCGGGTCCATCAGGGTTGCGTCGATCCCCACCTGCCCACCAGATGCGCAGTGCCGTGCTGCAGTTCGCAACAGTGCTTCCAGGTCGGCGGGCGCAGTGATGAGCGAGAGGAGATCACCACCAATAATCACCAGACTCGCTGCGGTCGCTTCGCGACGCCAGGTTCGCCCATCAGCACAGATCCATGCAGCGGACGGAGCCCGTTCAGTGGCAAGGGCGAGTGCGGCCACATCAAGATCAACCCCGATCAGCTGCCGTTCGGCGGCGTCCAGAGCGGTCAAGATGCGCCCTGCGCCGCACCCGATCTCAAGAATGGGGCCGTCCGATTCCGCGGCTATCCCCCGCCAGTACGTCAAATCGCCGTCAGCGCCAGCCGTTAGGTCGCGTTCGTCGGCGAGCAGGCGACGTTGTACTTCGGAGGCAGTTTCGCTCAGCGGGAGGGTTCCCAACGAATCGTTTCGCCGGACTCCTTGCGCTTTGCC
>CANKMK010000020.1 GCA_947483025.1 Chloroflexota bacterium
GCGGGAAGAGCGGGATCAGTTTCGGCGCGTCGCCGTTCTGCTCCAGGTCAGTGGCTGCAGGCCGAGGCCTGTCCCGCCGAATCCGCCGTGCGGAAGCTGGAGCCGCAGCCGCAGCCGCCAACCGAGTTCGGATTCTCGACGGTGAAGCCGGCGCCCATCATCGCGTCGACGTAATCAACGGTTGATCCCTGAATCAGCGGCACGGCCTTCTCATCGACGTAGACGCGCACGCCGTTCGCCATGAAGACGCTGTCGCCTGGGTTCTCAACGTCGTCGAGCATCATGCCGTAGCGATAGCCGCTGCAGCCGCCTGAAACGATGTAGACGCGCAAGCCGATCAGTGGATTCGTCTCGCCCTTGGCAAGCTCAAGAACCTTGGCGGCGGCGTTGTCGGTGAGGGCGAGAACGGGTGCTCCGGCTGGTGCCTCGTTGGCGACCTGTGGCTCCTGGTTCAACATCGCTCCTCCTTCGGCATCTGCCGCTGCTGTGATCGAGATTCTAGCGCGCCTACGCCTCGACGCGCTCCACCAGCATCGCGATCCCCTGACCCACGCCTACGCACATGGCGGCGATCCCGTAGCGACCGCCGCTGCGGCGCAGTTCACGGACCAAGGTTGTGGCCATCCGTGCGCCAGAGGCGCCGAGGGGGTGGCCAAGGGCGATGGCGCCGCCGTGCACATTCGTCTTCGCTGGGTCGAGTCCAAGCTCGGTGATACAGGCGACCGCCTGGCTGGCAAAGGCCTCGTTCAGCTCCACGCGATCGATGTCGGCGACGGTGAGTCCGGTGCGCTCCAGCAGTTTACGAATTGCGGGGATCGGCCCAGCGCCCATCACTGATGGGTCAACGCCTGCAACAGCTGTCGCAACGATGCGTGCGTATGGCTTCAGGCCAAGAGCACGTGCGCGCTCCGACTCCACGACAAGGAGTGCCGCCGCGCCATCGTTGATGCCTGATGCATTCCCTGCCGTGACAGTTCCATCAGCAGCGAAAGCTGGCTTCAGTTTGGCGAGTGCTGCGGCACTCGTGTCGGGTCGCGGATGCTCGTCGCGATCAACAATGATCGGTGCACCAGAGCGCTGCGGAATGGGGACGGCCACGATCTCCTCGGCGTGGACGCCACTTGCTGCGGCTGCTGCAGCGCGCTGCTGCGATGCGAGGGCGAGTTCGTCTTGCGCTTCGCGCGAAACGTGCCACTGATCCGCGACGCGCTCCGCCGTTTCACCGAGTGAGATCGCTGGGTACTTCGCATGCAGTCGCGGATTCACGAAGCGCCAACCGATGGTGGTGTCGACGAGTTCGCGATTGCCGCGCTCCAGGCCGCTCTCTGGCTTCAGGGTGACGAGTGGTGCGCGGCTCATGCTCTCGACGCCACCAGCAACCACCACTTCGGCATCACCAACCGCAATTGCATTGGCGGCGGCAGCGAGTGCCTGCAAGCCAGAGCCACAGAGTCGGTTGACGGTTTGCCCAGGCACCTCAACGGGGTAGCCGGCAACCAGGAGTGCCATGCGCGCCACGTTGCGGTTGTCTTCGCCAGCCTGGTTGGCGCAGCCCAAGATCACGTCGTCGATGTCGGCGGCGTTGATGCCGCTCCGCGCGACGACCGCTTCGAGCACCGTGGCGGCGAGGTCGTCGGGGCGAACGCTCGAGAGCGCGCCGCCGTAGCGACCGAAGGGGGTGCGCAGCGCCTCAACGATCCAGGCCTCCTTCAAGGGGCGGCCCGGGGTGCTGCTCTGGGAGAGTCGTGCGCTACTGCTCATGTGCCCAGTCTACGCCCGCCCCTCGGCTAGGATGGAGCCATGAGCGAGACCCTCGTACCTGTCGCCTCCGCCCTCCCTCCGATTGCGACCAGCCTCACCCCTGGGCTCCCCACGGCGGCTGAGCTCTTCGACTTCGCCGCGGGCGCCGAGCGCCGCTTCCGCACCTTGCGCCTCCGTATTGAGGAGCGCACCGTAACGGCTGCAGGCGAAAGCCTCGGATCGGTCGAGCTCCTCATCGACCGTCCCCGCGCCCGCGTCACCACCGTGCATCCGCAGGGCGGCTACGAGGTCTGGCTCACCGACGGCGCAGACGTGCGCGGCTACAACGCGGTGACAAACACCACCACGCGCCGGCCACATCGCGCTGCGCCAACCGGACTCAACGACAGTGGACTCCCACAAAACTCGCGCGTGCCAACCGACATGGGTCCACTCCCTGGGAAGGGTTGGGCAACAACATTCGTACGCCCAGGATCGTTCTGCAGCAGCGTCCTTGCTGGAGCGGTGCTCGGTGCCGTCCATGAGACACACCTCGCCGGACGTATCGCACTCACCATTGAGGCGGCCGCGCCGCGAGCGGTCGGACTCGATGGCGACCGTGCCGACTTCCGTTTCCGTGTCACCTTCGATCGGCTCACCGGCCTCTTGCTCGGCGTGGAAGAGTTCCGTGGCGCACATCTGGTGCGCAGCGCACTCTGCACTTCGTTTGAGGTTGATGCATCGATTCCCGCAAGTGCCTTTGACCTTGAACTCCCACCCGACGTCGTGACGCTCTACTGAGCGACCGATGAGTGAGATCGTTGGTCAGGCACTGCTCGAAAAGTCGGTTGCGCAACTCGTTGCCGCGAGCGACAGCCCAGAGCTCATTGCCAAGCTGATTCCCGGATGCGACGGTCTGCATCGCATCGACCCAGAGCACATTGAGGGTCGCCTCGCGACAGAGGTCGCCGGGATTCCGATTGAGGCTGCGATCTCCGTTCGTCGTACGGTTGAAGTGCTCGACGGTGGTGTGACGCGTCTGCACCTACGACTCAAGGTTCGCCCAGACATTGGCGGTCACGCGATTGTTGTTGCCCTCATTGATCTGACCGAAGCGAGCCCAACAAGCAGCAACGCTTCGTGGAGGACCTCAACAGAGCTCGATCCAATGCTCGCGGTGCTGGCAGGGCAGCGCGTCGAGGATTACTTGCGCACATCGATCGATCACCTGATCGCGGGGCTTGCGAGCTAAGCGTTCAGCGCCACCCAGATCGCGGCGAGCACAATCGACGCCAGCGCTGCAATCATCAAGACCCATCCGGCGCGAAAGAGTGCACGCCCGCGGCTGATCGGCCACCAGGCAACAACGGAGCGCGCAATGCGCAGTGCCGCTTCACCCATGGCGACGAAGAGTGGAATGGAGCCAATGAGCAGTGGCACCTTGACGATTCCATCACTCCACTTCGCGCCGAGGTTCAGCGCACTGATCACGATCGTGCCGCAGATGAGGGCGACAACACTCAAGTAGATGTAGCCGCCGCGCAGTGGCGTTGGATCAGACTCGGGCACAAATGCGGGAAGTCCGTCGTCGGCAATCGGTACGGGCTGGCGATCGAGTTTGATCATCCCTGGCTCGTAGCGCTCGTCCACGAGCACGCCGCGCATCAGATCGCCTGCGTCTGGCGCCTCCTCTTCGGCGCCTGGGAGGGCGTGTGGCAGCGCCTCAGCGCCGTCAATCTGATCTGGGCGAACGATGCGTTGGCGCTCGTTGCTCATCGTCGAGCGAGTAGGAAGCCGACCACAGCGAGAACAATGCCAGCAACCCGCGAGGCCGTGACTGGAATCGCGGTGGTGCCGAGCAGGCCGAATCCATCGATGGCGAGTGCCGCGCCGAGTGAGCCAAGGATGTAGATGAGGGTTGCCTCAGTCACGCCGAGCACCGGCACGGTGGTGGCGAAGCCAGTCACGATCAACGCGCCAAACAAGCCACCGGTGAGCAGGAGTGGCGGCACCTTTGTGGCCTCTACGAGCTGCAACTTGCCGCTCAGGAGGGCGACCACGAGGAGCACGGCAAGGCCGCCAATGAATGAGACGACAGCGGCGCTCACCGGATCGGTGCGGCGCCCAAGTTCAGCATTCACGATGGACTGCACCGAAGAGCCGACACCGGCGGCGAAGATAAAAAATGCCAAGGCGATGAACTGCATACGTCCCCCTTTATTGGATCGAGCCGAGCTGCGAGCGGTCACTGACTACTCGCCCTGGGCGCGGGTGAAACCCTCTTCACTACCCCACACGCGGAGCTTCTCTAGGTGCACCCACGGCGCAACGCCCGCCACGCGAGCGGCAAGCGCGAGGAGTGTCTCGTCGGGCAGATCGGAGCCGTCTGCACGTGCCAGGAAGCGCGCGCGGAAGAGTCCGGTCGGATCGAATGCAGGGGCCGCATTCGGCCACACGACCGTCCCCTTGCTCTCAATCATCTTGAGGGTGAGCTCCTGCCCTGCGAGGGCGGAGAGCTTGGCGCCAAGTTCGGCTGGGGCCATCAGTGACTGCAAGAAGAGATCTAGGCCAACGACGCGGGCTGCACCCACTTCGCGCTCGCGCGCTTCGCCGCTCGTCCAGCGTGCATGCGGCTTCACATCAACCGGTCGTGGACGACTCGCAGCTGCAGGAACCGTCGTTGGGCGCGAACCAAGGCTCTCGATCACGGCATCAGCAAAGCCGCTGGTGCTCGTTGCCGCCTCAACGTCGCCACCCTGCTGTCGCACTACATCTTGTGGGAGTGCCTTCCCGGCTTCAAGCGTTGCGAGGACCGCATCTTCGACAACGTCGGCGAGATCGGTTTCGCCCAGGTGGCGCAACATCATTGTCGACGAGAGGATCAGCGCGGTTGGATTGATGACGTTCTTGCCGGCGTACTTTGGCGCAGAACCGTGCACCGCCTCGAAGATTGCGACGCCATCACCGTAGTTCGCACTCGACGCAAAACCGAGGCCACCGACAAGACCCGATGCGAGATCGCTAATGATGTCGCCGTGCAAGTTTGTGGCAACCACCACATCAAACTGCGCCGGATCTTTCACCATCTGATGTGCAACGTTGTCGATGATCAGGTGATTCGCCTCGAGTGACGAATACTCCTTGCCGAGATCTTCGCCAATCTGCTTGAAGAGTCCTTCGGTGAACTTCAGGATGTTTGCCTTGCTCGCTGTGGTGACCTTGTGGCGACCTTCGCGCAGTGCGAGCTCGTAGGCGAAGCGAATGATCTTCTCGGAGCCGGTGCGGCTGATCAGCTTGACTGCCTGCGCTACGTCGTGCGTCTGCAGATGTTCGATGCCGGCGTAGAGGTCTTCGACGTTCTCGCGCACGATGACCATGTCGATCCCTTCGCCCTTGTAGCGCGTTGGTACGCCTGGGAGTTCGCGCGCAGGTCGGACGTTCGCGTAGGTCTCAAAGAGTTTGCGCAGCGTGACGTTCGCGCTCTTCTCACCGAATCCGACAGGTGTCTCAAGTGGTCCCTTCAGTGCGACGCGCGTGCGCTCAATGCTGTCGCGGGTGGCCTTTGGCACACCTGAGGTGTCGCCCTTCTTGAAGACCTCGGCGCCAGCCTCAGCCTCCTCCCAGTCGAAGGCGACGCCTGCGGTTGCAGCGGCAGCGTCAAGGACGCGCTTGGTGGCGAGGGCGACCTCGGGGCCGACCCCGTCGCCAGGGATCAGGGTGATGGCGTGGCGTCGCAGGGTGGTCATGCGCTCAGGATAGCGGGGTTAGCGCGATGCGCTGGGCGCGGCAATTGGCAGGTTCACGTATCCACGGAACTGGAAGCCGGGGCGGCGTACCGCGCCCGGAAGGAGCGTGATCTCGGGGAGCGCCTCGGCTAACGCACCAAAGAGGAGCTCGAGTTCGAGTCGTGCCAGCGGCGCACCGATGCAGAAGTGAATGCCACCGCCGAATGAGAGGTGCGATGTCTCGCCGCGCTCAATGCGGAAGGCGTCGGGGTTCTCGTACTTCTCGGGGTCGCGATTCGAGGAGCCGATCATGAGGCCCACCTTTGAGCCGCGCGGGATCGACACACCACGAACCTCAAACCCGTCGTCGAGTACCCAGCGCTGAAAGAACTGCAGCGGCGGATCCCAGCGCAGGATCTCTTCAATCGCGCTTTTCATGGGCACTGCTCCAGTGCGCAGCAGCTGCCACTGATCTGGATGCGCAGCAAACGCGGCCACCCCATTGGATGCGGCGTTCACTGACGCCTCGTGGCCAGCCATCAGGAGCACCATCACCGTGGAGATCACCTGCTCATCGCTCAGGTGTTCGCCATCAACGGTTGCGTCGATGAGGCCAGTGAGCAGGTCGTCGGCTGGCTGGCGGCGACGGGAGCGAATCAGATCGGCGGTGAATGCTGAGAATTCGCGTACGGCAAGGTTGGCGCGATCCTTTACCGCGTCCGACGGCGATGGCTCATACATGGAGACCACGTCGTGAGAGAGAGCAAGGATGCGCATGCGGTCAGGCTCGGGGACGCCGATCAACTCACAGATGATCGTCAGTGAGAGTGGCTCGGCCAGGTCCTGCACCAAGTCAAGGCTGCCGCGCTCACGGGCGGCGGCGATGCGCTCGCTGATGAGGCGGCTCGCCGGTCCGCGCTGCGCCTCAATGGAGCGAGGAGTGAAGGCGGTGGTGACGAGGCGACGCAGCTTGGTGTGATCGGGCGGCTCGAGGGCGATCATGTCCCAGCGCTCAAAGGCCTTGAAGTCGGCATAGCGATCGTCGCGCCACGGCTGCAGGTCGGCGGGGTCGCGAATGAACTCTTCGGCGGTGTAGCGCTGCGAAAAGTCAGAGCCGAGACGCTTATCGCGCCAGGCGGCGTGCACATCGGCATGGCGGGTGATGAAGTGGATCCCACTCTGCGGCGAGTGCCAGACGGGACCGTGCTCGCGCAGGCGGGCGTACGCGGGGAAGGGGTCGAGCGCGGTTCCTGGATCGGTAGGGTCGAAGAGAAGCCCTGTGTCCGCCACGCGGTTACGCCCCGGCGGCGCGGTCTCGGGCAATCAGCAGGCGCAGGCCGTGCACGGCAGTGTCGATCACTGGGTCAATCGAGAAGTTCTTCATTGAGGCCTGTGACTCTTCGTGCGTCATAGAGGGGCTCCCGACACAAACCATGATCCCACCCGCGCGTGCGCGCAGGGTTGCCGCGACGATAAAGAGGGTTGCCGACTCCATCTCGGAGCTGATTGCGCCGCCCCCAATCCACGCCTTCCATCGGCGGGCCAGATCCTCTGAGATCGGCATGCGCTCTGGCTCTACTTCGCCGTAGAACGAATCTTTTGACTGGGCGACGCCGACGCGATGGCGCACGTTGCGTTCGCGCGCCGCATCGCGCATCGCGAGCACCACATCGAGATCGGCCACGGCGGGGAACTCCATCGGTAGGTAATGGCTGCTCGTTCCCTCGTCACGAATGGCGCCGCTGATCACGGCAAGGTCCCCGGTCTGCATCCCTGGCTGCATGCCGCCCGACGTTCCAACCCGAATGAAGGTATCGGCACCGATCGCGTGCAACTCTTCGGCAGCGATCGCCGTTGATGGGCAGCCGATCCCCGTGGAGGTGCAGGCGACAGGTACGCCGTCGAGCTCGCCGACCCAGGTGGTGTACTCGCGCTTCTGTGCCACGAAGCGTGGGTTGTCGAACCGCCGAGCGATTACCTCGACGCGACCAGGGTCGCCAGGTAGCAGCACATACCGCCCAACGGCACCCTTCTTTAGGCCGAGATGGTGAACGGTGCCGTCTGGCTCAAAGATTGCCATCAGAGCCTATGAGCTGATCATCGCGCGGATCGCGACGATGATCACACCGAAGAAGACCAAGATGCCAAACCCAAACATCAGCATGGCAACAATTGGCGCAAACACAAGCGGTGTCGAGCCACTCTGCCCCCAATTCTGCAGTCCGTAGATCGTGAGCCCAAGCATCACAACGATTCCCAGCAGGCCAACGAACAGATCAAATGGGCCGCTTGGAACTCGACGATACGATGTTTTCACCCCCTTCGAACCGAAGGCGCGTGACTCTAGGCTGATCGCCAGCTGCTGAACGCGTTCCACAGCACCCGCAGCGACAGGAACAAACGAAGGAACGATTGAACCGAAGCCGGTGCCCTTCATGCCGCGGGATCGCTGTGCAGCAAGCACGAGTTGCACTTCACGCTGGAGCACAGGGACAAGTTGTAGCGTCATTGAGATCATGAAGTTGATCAAATACGGCACGCGCATCCGCGCAAGTGAAGCGAAGAGATCCGATGGGTGTGTTGAAAGAATCAACCCAAACGCGAGGATTTGGAACGATGCGACACGGAGCATCAGTGAGATCGCGTGGGAGAGAC
>CANKMK010000021.1 GCA_947483025.1 Chloroflexota bacterium
CTCGCAATCGTCGAAAAGCGCCGCGAAGGAAACAACGATGCCGCTGAAGTGCTGAACGTCATCGGTGACGTAAAGGGGAAGCGCGTCGTCATCGTCGACGATGAGATCGACACCGCAGGCACACTTACAGAGACGATCCGCGCAATTGAGAAGGCTGGCGCAATTGAAGTGACTGCATGTGCAACGCACGGTGTCTTCTCTGGCCCAGCGATTGAGCGCATCGAAAACTGCAACGTTCTTGAAGTAGTGGTCACCGACTCCATCCCGATGCCAGTCGGCGTAAAGAGCACGAAGATCAAGCGCCTCTCCTCTGCACCGCTCTTTGGTGAGGCCATTCGCCGCATTCATCTCGGTGAATCAGTCGGCGCACTCTTTGGTAAAGAGTCAGCTACCGCAGAAGAGATGCTCTTCTGGGATGAGCACCAGACTGGACCAGTCTCAACCGTTCCGTCCAGCGAGAAGCGAACACGACGATGACACTGAAGCTGCATCGACCTGACGAGCGCGGCGCAATCGTTGCGCACACACCAGAGAAGAGCGGCGACTGGCGCGCATCGCTGCGTAGCCCGCGTTGGAACGTTGCGCCGATGAAGAATCCTGAAATGAATCCGACCAGCAGGCCGGTAAGTGCCCTCTTCTGGGTTGTGCTCGCCGCGCTTACCTTCGGCATCTTGGTGATCGGATACTCCGCCGGATTCTGGCGCTAGGCCTCCGCCAGCGATGGTCTTCGGTTTTCTCTCCCGACTTGTAGATTCAAACGACCGCGAGCTCGGTCGCCTCAAGCCAATCCTTGACGCCGTCAATGCGCGCGCCAACGAGATGGAGGCGGCAAGCGACAGCGAGATTCGTGCGCGGATTGATGCGATCTCTGCTGTGCTGCGCACGCTCGAAGGCGAAGCGCTAAAGACCGCTCTCGACAACGAGTTACCAGAGATTCTCGCCGCCGCACGCGAAGCATCGCGCCGCACCACCGGGATGCGCCCGTACGACGAGCAGATTCTTGGTGCCATCGTCTTGCACCAGGGAAAGATCGCGGAGATGCGCACCGGTGAAGGGAAGACGCTTGTCGGCCCACTCGGTGCCACCGTCAACGCCGTTGGTGGCCGCGGTGTGCACGTGGTCACCGTGAACGACTACCTCGCCCGCCGCGACGCACGCTGGATGGGCCCGATCTTCGCCTTCATGGGGCTCTCCATTGGCGTCATTGCGCACGACAGCTCGTTCCTGTTCGATCCCGAATATCACAGCAGCGACGAGCAAACCGCCAAGCTACGCCCCGTCACCCGACGTGAGGCGTATGCCGCCGACGTGACCTACGGCACGAACAATGAGTTCGGATTCGACTATCTGCGCGACAACATGGTCACCGAGCTCGATGCCCGGGTTCAGCGTGGCCACGCCTTCGCCATCGTCGACGAGGTCGACAACATCCTCATCGACGAGGCTCGCACGCCACTCATCATCAGCGGCCAAGCTGCTGAGTCGCAGGATCTGTACGCAACATTCTCAAAGCTTGTGCCACGCCTGCGCGCGCGTGACACTGGCGCTGAAACAGGTGGCGACTACTTCCTTGACGAGAAGGAGAAGGCAGTTTCACCAACTGAAGAGGGTGTTGCACGTGTTGAGCAGATGCTCGGCATTGAGAACCTGTACAGCGGCGATCCGCTCATGGCACGACACTTTGAGTCGGCGCTCCGTGCACATGCGCTCTTCAAGCGCGATCGCGACTACATCGTCGAGGGTGGCGAGATCGTCATCGTCGACGAGTTCACCGGCCGCAAGATGCCTGGGCGCCGTTGGTCTGAAGGGCTCCATCAGGCCGTCGAAGCGAAGGAGGGCCTCTATGTACAGCGCGAGTCGGTAACGCTCGCAACGATCACCTTCCAGAATTACTTCCGGCTCTACGGCAAGCTTGCCGGCATGACCGGTACCGCCATGACCGAGGCGGAAGAGTTCAGCAAGATCTATAGCCTTGAAGTGACCGCGATTCCAACCCACCGTCCGATGGTGCGCGATGACCAGGCGGATCTTGTCTATCGCACCGAGCGCGCTAAGGACAACGCGATCGTGGAGCACATCAAGGAGCGACGTGCCGCTGGTCAGCCAGTCCTTGTTGGCACCACATCGGTTGAGCGCTCCGAGCATCTTGCGACACTGCTCAAGCGCGAAGGGATTCCCCACAGCGTCTTGAACGCCAAGCAGCATGATCGCGAAGCGCCCGTTGTTGCACAGGCTGGGCGCAGCGGTGCAGTAACGATCGCCACCAACATGGCTGGACGCGGTACCGACATTGTGCTCGGCGGCAATCCTGCTGGGCTTGCGTCGGAGGCGCTACGTGTGCGCGGACTCAACCCGGCAGAGGTCGACGCCGCAACATACGCCGAGGCGCTCGCCGAAGCGGAGCGCTCTTGCGCTACCGATCGCGAGATCGTTCTGGCCGCTGGCGGACTCCGCATCGTTGGTACCGAGCGGCACGAATCACGTCGCATCGATAACCAGCTCCGTGGTCGCGCCGGTCGCCAAGGTGACCCAGGCTCGTCGCGCTTCTATCTCTCACTGGAAGACGACCTGATGAAGCGGTTCGCCGGCGAGCGCGTGGTGGGCCTAATGGATCGCCTCGGCTTTGATGAGACGCAGGCGCTCGAGTCTTCGATGGTCAGCCGCACCATTGAGGGGGCGCAGACGCGCGTTGAGGGATACAACTTTGATATTCGTAAGCGCGTCGTTGAGTTTGACGATGTGATCAACAAGCAGCGCGCCACCGTCTACGGTGAGCGTGATCGCGTGTTGCATGGTGATGATCTCAACTTAACTGTTGAGGATTCTCTCCGCGCTGAGGCGCGCTCGATCGTAATGACGCACTGCCCACCAGGACTGCCGGGCGATTGGAATCTTGAAGCGCTGCGAGGAGATTTACGACGAGCCGGCATTACGCCGCCTGACGGCCTCGAGAACATTGTTGAGGATGCAATCCTCATTGATGCCATTGAAGTTGCTGCACTAGAGGCGCTCAACAAGAAGGCCGAGGAGTTTGGTCCAGAGATTTGGCCGCGCGTCCTTCGCGCCGTGATCCTGCGCAGCATTGATCAGCTCTGGGTGGAACACCTCACCGAGGTGGATGACCTACGTCGCGGCATTGGGCTGCGCGGGTATGCCCAAGAGGATCCGCTGAATGCCTTCAAGAGGGAGGCGTTCAAGCTGTATGACGAGTTCCAGGGGCTGATCCGCGTCAGCATTGGCCGGTCGATCTTGCGCGTCAGCGTGGTGCAGCAGGAGGCGCCGCGCCCCAAGATCGTCGCCACTAGCGCAGCGGGCACTACGTCAGCCCCGGCCCCTAAGGCGCCCGTTGTAGCGGCGACCGACGTTGGCCGGAATGACCCATGCCCCTGTGGCTCCGGGAAGAAGTACAAGAAGTGCCATGGCGCATAGCGTGAGCAGCGAGTCCCCCGTGGGTGCCGCGGTTCGGCTGGGTGAGGGTGCAGGGTGAGCGTCGACGCCACCTCCCTGCGGGACCTCCTCGGTCGCATCGAAGCAACCTCGGGGCGTCTTTGACCCAGTAGCAAAAGCGGCTCGGCTCGCCGAGATCGAGGCGGCAATGCTCGCCCCTGGCTTCTGGGATGACCAGCGGGTCGCTCGGCGGCTCGCCCGTGAGGCGGAGGGGCTTCGTGAAGAGCTCACCCTCTGGAAGGAGCTAACGACCGCCGCCCGCGACCTTGGCGAACTCTTCGAACTTGCCGAGTCAGAGGGTGACCAGGGACTTCAGGATGAGGTCGCAGCGAAGGCGGCACTCCTTGAGGGTGACTTCGAGAAGGCACGCACCTCACTCCTCTTTAGTGGCGAGTACGCCGACGCCGACGCCATCGTCACCATTCAGGCGGGCGCCGGCGGGACCGAAGCGTGTGATTGGACCGCCATCCTGCTGCGCGCCTACATGCGGTGGGCTGAGCGACATAGCTTCGCCACAGAGATCGTGGACTCCACCGAGGGCGAAGGTGCGGGTTACCGCAGCGTTGTTCTAGAGATTCGTGGCCGTAATGCGTTCGGATGGCTCCGCGCGGAGCGCGGCGTGCATCGCCTGGTGCGCATCTCGCCATTCGATGGGCAGAAGCGCCGACAGACCACCTTTGCCATGTTTGAAGTAATCCCCGAAGTAGAGGATGACGCTGAGGTAACGCTCAACTGGGACGAGATTCGCGTCGATACATATCGCTCCAGTGGTGCAGGTGGCCAGCACGTGAACAAGACAGAGTCTGCAGTACGCCTCACGCACCTTCCAACGAACTCCGTCGTCTCCAGCCAGAACCAGCGCTCACAGATGCAGAACCGCGAAACAGCGGAGCGAATGTTGCGCGGCAAGCTGATTGAACTGAAGATTCGTGCGCGCGAAGATGAGCTTGCCCGCGTGCGCGGTGAAACGATCTCCGCCGGCTGGGGGAACCAGATCCGCAGCTACGTGCTGCATCCGTACCAGATGGTGAAAGACCACCGCACCGGCCATCAGACCTCGGATACCGTTGGTGTTCTGGATGGCGACTTTGACGCATTTATTCTTGCCGAACTTGAACGCGTCTCCACCGGGGCACCGCTCGCTGGCGGCAGCGTGGATGAGGAGTAGGATCCACCTATGAGTGATGCAGCAGAGCTCGGTGCACCAGAGGGCGTAGTTGTCGACCTGCAAGGAATCTCTGTGACCTATCCGAGTGGCCACATTGCCCTCGGCGATGTCAGCCTCACGATTCAGCGCGGAGAGTTCGCCTTCCTCGTTGGGCCGTCGGGGGCAGGCAAGTCAACGCTGATTGGGCTCTTGGTTCGCGATGTGCTGCCAACCGCTGGCGAGGTGCATGTTGCTGGCTTTCCAGTACATCGCCTCTCAGGTGGCGACGTACCGAAACTTCGTCGTCGAATTGGCGTGGTGTTTCAAGACTTCCGACTCTTGCCGCGCCGAACCGTTCGCGAGAACGTCGCCTTCGCCCTCGAGGTAACCGGCGCAGCACCAGAGCTCGTTGCCACTGCCACCGAGCGCGCGCTGCGCATCGTAGGTCTGGCGCGTCTCGCCGATCGCTACCCGTCTGAGCTCTCGGGCGGCGAGCAGCAGCGCACCGCAATTGCTCGCGCCATTGTTGGTGATCCCGAACTGCTCATTGCCGATGAGCCAACTGGAAACCTTGACCCGCTCATCAGCTGGGAAATCATGGAGCTCCTGATGGACATCAATCGCCTCGGTGTCACGGTCTTGGTGGCAACGCACGACTCTGACATCGTTACCACGCTGCGCCGTCGCGTCATCGGCCTCGAGGGTGGTCGCCTTATTCGCGACGAAGCGAACGCAACGTATCACCGGGTGGGCTGATGAGCGTGCAGCGAGAGAGCCAATCAAATCGGCGCCGCCTGATTCGGCTGAGTATCTCCGCGGCGGCAAATGGTCTCTCCCGCAATCGCCTCGCCACGATCGCCGCCACCACAACGATGACGTTGATGCTGATGGTGCTCGCTTCAGTGCTGGTGATTCGCGCGGGCCTCGATGCCGCGCTCTCGTATGCCGATTCAAAAGTAGAGGTCATTGCCTATCTCAAGGGAGCTGTCACTGAGAGTGAGGCGCGCTCAATCCAGGTTCAGATTGAGGGGATTGAAGGGGTGAAGGGGGCAACGTATGTGAGCGCAGAAGACGCCCTTGCCGCCTTCAAGGTGCGCCTGAAGGAGCGCGGGGAGCCAGACCTCACGGGAAACCTCGGCGTGAATCCGCTCCCTGCCAGCTACGAGATCGCCCTCGACAACCCGGCCGACACGGGACGGGTCGCAGATGGACTGGCCTCGATCACTGCAGCCTCCTCATTCAGTCGCATCATTGACGGGCGCGCACTTGCAGAGAGTCTCGTCGCCATCACTGGTGCGCTGCGCATTGTCGGGCTCATCATCGTGGTCGGCTTCTCACTTGCGGTTCTTGCCGTGGTGGTCAACGCCATCCGTCTCGCCATCCTGGCGCGCAGCGATGAGATCGCCATCATGCGCATTGTCGGCGCGAGCGCCACCTGGGTGCGTCTCCCATTCATTCTCGAGGGGCTTGCGATCGGCGCCGCCGGGGCACTCATTACGCTCTTCATCTTCGGGATCTTGAGTGCCAGCATCGGTGCGGTCATGCTCAACCTCTTCCGAGTCCTCCCTGTTCAAACGTCGGCGATCCTCGCCGGACAGGTCTCCCTCTCCGTGATCGCCGCTGGCCTCGGCCTTGGGGCGCTCGGCGCGCTACTCTCTCTGCGGGGGCGACTGAACTAGTCGCCACACGCAGCGAAGGAGCACCACCATGAGCCTGACGCCAACCGGAACACCACTCTTCACGCGCGTTGGCAGACTCCTTCTCGCCGTCATCATTGCCGTCGCCGCCTACAACGCTGGTCTGCGCTCCAGCAACAACACAGCGCAAGAGAACGGCACACTTGATCTTGCGCGCTTCAACGAAGTGCTCACCCTTATTCAAGAGCAGCACGTTGGGCCGAAGAGCGATGAGGATCTCGTCAACGGCGCCATTAAGGGTCTCGTCGACTCGCTCGATGATCCGTACTCTCAATACCTCACCGCCGAAGAGATGGCCTCCATGAAAGAGGGGCTCTCGGGGAGCTTCACCGGCATTGGCGCAGTCATTGACCTGCGCACTTCGGCGGGCGAACTCTGCACGGCGATCAGCAGCGATTGCCTCTTAACCGTTGCCTCAACCATTGAGGGCGCGCCTGCGCGCGCCGCAGGGATCCTTGGCGGCGACACGTTCCTTGCCGTTGATGGTGATGCACTCACCGGGCTTTCCGTAGATCAGGCGGTGCTCAAGGTGCGCGGCGCAGAGGGGACGACCGTCGTCATCACCGTTCGCACAGGGGCCACGGAGCCACGTGACGTATCAATCGTGCGCGCCAAGATTGAACTCCCAGCGGTGGCGACAGAGCAGCTCCAGACTGCAGCGGGAGACCGCGTCGACTACATCGCACTGAACGAGTTCACCGACATTGCCGCCGATCAGTTCCGCGTTGCGCTACAGAAGATCGTTGACGCCGGTGGCGACAAGATTGTTCTCGACCTACGTGATGATCCAGGTGGCTATCTCTCTACGGCACTCTCGATCGCCAGCGAGTTCATCGCCGACGGCGTGGTGTACATCGAAGAGGACAGTCGCGGTGAGCAGAAGAGCACCTCTGCACAAGGTGGCGGTATTGCCACAGACGCCTCTGTTCAGCTTGTTGTGCTGATCAACAAGGGGAGTGCGTCGGCCAGCGAGATCCTCGCTGGCGCGTTGCAGGATCGCGGACGGGCGATCCTTGTCGGCGAGAAGAGCTTTGGTAAGGGTGTAGTGCAGACCTTCATCGACCTGAGCGATGGGTCGGGCCTCAAGCTGACCATCGCCAAGTGGTTGACGCCAAACGGGCGTTGGATCCACAAGATCGGCCTCACACCAGATATTGCGGTGACCCCAGCCCCAGAGGGCTCGGAGACCGACCCGGTGCTGGAGGCAGCGCTGAACGCCTTTAAGTAGCGGCTCGCTGGGCGGTACTTGCGCCCACCCCTGCGGAGGCGTATCGTTCGCCGCAGACGAAAGGAGGTGGTGTGCAGTGTCTAATGACAGTTGTACCGCCGCCTCTCACGAGGTCAACGCCTAGTTGACCCGCGAGAGCGGTAATAACTGAGCGGAGCCCTGGCCTTCGGGCCGGGGCTCTCTCGTCTCCCCCGCCAGTCACCCCGCAGCACACCCGCCCTCGGTTGGCGCGTACCCTACAGGGGCGCCCA
>CANKMK010000022.1 GCA_947483025.1 Chloroflexota bacterium
CGCAACATCGGCCGCCGCCGCTGACCGCTTCCGTGCCGAGGGTCGAGCCGCCGCAATCGTCGCGCACCCAAACGTTGCCGCTGTGTTTGACGTTGCGCCAGAGGGCGAGTCGCCAGCAATTGTGATGGAATTTGTCGACGGTGAAGATCTCGCCTCGATGTTGCGCCGCGTCGGACCACTCGTGCCACGACGCGCCGCAGCAGTTGCCGCACAGGTGGCGCGCGGACTGGCCGCAGCACATGTGCGCGGCATCATTCATCGTGATGTCTCTTCGCGCAACATCTTGATCAACCGCGAGGGGCGCGCGCAGATCGCCGACTTTGGTATTGCACAGGCGATGCATGAGGTCGATGGAAGCGAAGCTGCTGCGCGCAGCGGTCAGCGACCAGAGGGTTCGGTTGGCTACCTTGCGCCAGAGGTGCTGGCTGGCAGCCCACAATCGGCATCGTCAGACCTCTTCGGCCTAGGTGTGGTGCTCTTCGAGCTGCTCACTGGGCATCGTCCATTCGACCGATTGAGCGGCGCAGAACTGAAAGAACGGCGCGGTCAGTCGCCCGCACCATCGCCTCGCGAGTTGCGACCGGATATCTCGCCAGAGCTTGACGCGATCACGATGCGGCTACTGGCGCCAAAGCCGAACGAGCGGTATGTGAATGCCACTGCCGCTGCGGATGCGCTTGAAACCTATGTGGTGCAGGCGAATCGCACCGCGGTCCCGTCGCGACCCGTTGGCCCAGCTGCTGGCGCGCCACGTGCACTTGCGGGAACACGTGTCGCTCGAGTCGCAGCGGAGGCTGGTCCAGGTGAGCCAGAGATGCTTCCAGACCCGAACGACGTGGGCGGCGATGACCCCTCTTACGAGAGCGACACGATGTCGCTGCGCACCATGCTTCTGGCCATTGGCGGCGTTGCCCTCACGGCGCTGCTCCTGGTTGGCGGTGTGATCTTGGCGCTGCGCATCTTCTCGGCGGGGACTGGCCCAGACAACAACGTAAAGGTGCCGAGCCTCACCACCCTGACCCTCGCCGAGGCTATTCCGATCGCTGAGGGCCTCGGCCTGCGGGTTCAGGTTGTGGAGCGGGTGGCCTCGTCTGATCAGCCGGTCGACACGATCCTCTCGCAGTCGCCTGGGAGCGAGACGCTCGTGCCGCTCAACACGGTCATCGAGGTTCGCGTTGTGGCCGGGAGTGGGTTCGTGGTGGTTCCAGATATTCGCGGGCTGAGTGAGGCGGACGGGATTGCCGCACTCGCTACGGCAAAGCTCGTACGCGGTGCGACCTTCTCTGAATACTCCGATACCGTTCCCGCCGGCGAACTGATTCAACAGAACCCGCGCCCTGGCGTGCAGGTCTCCAGCGGCACGGCGGTTGATCTTGTCGTCTCACTCGGACCTGAGCCCCTGCTGAGTCCGTCACCAAGTGGAAGCGGAGCCGATTGGCCGCAGGTGCCGGATCTTCGCTGCTCAAGCATCGCCGACGCGGCATCGCTCCTCTCCGCGCTCGGCCTCTCGCTAGACGCGCCATCAGCGTTGCTGGATCCAACGGATCGCATCGACAACTTCTCACCGCTCGCGGGAGTCCTCGTTGAGCCTGGGAGCGAGATCACGATCGTGGCGAGCGTGCCCGCGGGAACGTCGCTCGCCGGCTGTTCCCCGTAGCGGGGCTAGGCCTCTAGCCCCTCCCAGAGTCCGCCACTCGCCCAGCTGAGTCGAGGGCGATCGGGGAGCGACCCATCGACGCTGCGCTCGTGTTGCGCTGCAGCCTGCAGTGGCACGGGTGCCGTCCAGCACTCTTTCACGTCCGTTTCGGCAACAAGGCGGCGCTTCTTGTCGATACCGCAATACGAAACCTTGCCAATGACGGAGCGGCGCATGTGTCGGCAGCTTCCACACGAGGCGGTTGGCGTCTTGCACACCCAGCATTGACCAGACTCTTCTTGAATCGCGCTGCACGTTGGGCAACGCCAGGTGAGAGCAGGTGCTGCACTCATGGCTTTACCAGATAGACACGGAAGCTCTGTGTTCCCGAAATCGGGTCACCAACGCTGAGCTCGTAGGTCACGGTGACGAGACCACGCCCCTCGGTGTTGAAGTTGTCTGGGAAGGCGTAGTTCCACGCAGCTCGCCCATTGACATCAGAGGTAACGCATGTCGGTTCGCTTGGCGTTGCACCATCGGCCGTGACATACATGCACACGCGCACGTTTGCGGCAGGTGCGCCCGTTGAATCAGTTGCCGTTGCCGTGATGCGGAATTCAATCGGCTTCTTGCTCAGGATGATCGTTCCAGGATTCAACACGATAGAGATGCGGCCAACCGATGCGCTCGTTGAGATCTCGACGCTCTTCGATGTCTGGTTACCAGCGCCATCTGTCGCCGTGATCGTCAACACATTCGTGCCATCGCGAAGCGTGATTCCTACTGAGAATGCACCTTTCACTGTAGAGCGGCCACCCTCAATCGTTCCCGTTGTTTCGTTGCGCACCTGCACATCGATGTCTTTGTCGGTCTTCCCCGCCACGGTGACAGAGTCACCGTTCATGATCTCGCCCGGGGTAGGGGTAGTAATGGTCAGTTCTGGCGGGCTTGTATCGCGCACAACGGTGATTGGGGCAGAGCGCGTCCCCTCAACGCCGCCCACCACAGCAACGGCTTCGATGACGTTGCTGCCCGATGAGAGAGGAATTTTTGCGACGTCAAAGCCTGCGGTCTTTGGCATGGAGATCTCAGCGCCGGTGATGACTGAGCCATCGTCTCGCGTGATGAGGATGCGAATGATTGCATCACTCTTCTCGAGGAGATCCTGCGGCAGAGTGCCGCTGACGGTAATCGTTGCGGCGGCGGTGATTGCCTCACTCGGCTCGGTGAGAGTTGGCCGACCTGGCTCAAGTGAGGCGGGCGGCGGCGTCGTTGAGCCACCGCCACCAATAGAGGTGATAAACGGAAGCGCAATCGCCGCGAGGCCGATCGCCCCAGCGATGACGAAGAGGGTGATAAACGTGGAGAGGGCGGTTGCAACCGTTCCGCCGACGCTGCGGGAAGAGTCCTTTGATCGTTGCGATGCGGAGTCAACGCGATAGGGGGGCGTGTACCCCTCGGATCGGCCGGGGAGGCCGCGCCGCGGTGGCTTCGAACTCGATCGACGGAAGAGTCCCATAGGGCGATTCTCGCACGCGGCGCGCCGAGACCGCTACGCTCCAACGATGCCCGATCAACCGAGTGACCCGCAGCTGATCCTGGAGATGCGCGAACGCGTAGCGCGCGCACGCGCTGAGGTCGTTCGTGCCGTTGGTGAGGGGCGTGGTCCTGACGCGTGGCGCGCCGCACTGGTGGCGCTGGAGTCACGCGGGCGCTTCGGCATTCGTATGGGGCTGGGTCGCTCGCGCGCCCTCCTTCGCGCGCTTGGATCACCCGAAGCAGGAGTTCGCGGCGCACTTGTGGCCGGCACGAACGGCAAGGGGAGCGTCGTCGCCCTCGTCTCAGCAGCGCTCCGTGCGGCGGGGATTCGCCACGCCACTACCCCGAAGCCGCACCTGGTCAGCTACCGAGAGCGCGTGCAGATCGACGGGCAGCCGCTCGCCCCACTCCCATTCGCCCAGGCGGTGGCGCGCGCCCTTGATGCCGCCGACCAGATCGAGGAGCGCGTCGGACCGGCGACCGAGTTTGAGATCCTCGTTGGCGCCATCTTCGAAGCACTTCGCCAAGAGGAGATCACCACGGCAATCGTCGAGGTCGGTCTTGGTGGACGGCTTGATGCAACGCATGCCTGGGATGGCGGTGTCGCCGTAGTCACCAATGTTGGTCTAGATCATCAGCAATACCTGGGCGACACGATTGAGGCAATTGCAAAAGAGAAGGCGGCGATCATCGTGCGCGGCGATCGCGCCGTTATTGGTGCGAGTGAACGGGGCGGGGCACTCGACGTGATTCGCCATCGTGCCCAACGCGTTGGTGCGCCATTTATGATCGCGCGCGCTGGCGCAACTCGTTCGCTCGGTCGCGACGGCATTGAGGTAGAACTCGATGGTCGCGGCGCAGTGCGCGTAGGTCTGCTCGGTCGACACCAGGGTGCGAACGCTGCAGTTGCAGCTGCAACGCTCGACGCACTCCGCGATGCTGGCATCGCCTCGGTGAGCGACGAAGAGCTACGCACTGGATTCGCAGCGGCGCGTTGGCCCGGCCGCATGGAGCTGATTCCGAGCGCACTCGGCGGTGGCGACGATCGCGACCTCCTTCTCGATGGAGCGCATAACGAAGATGGCGCCGCGGCGTTAGCGGCGGCACTGAGTGATCTTGGTCCACATCTTCGTGGCGCAAACGGCGCACCAAACATGCCACTGGTACTGATCCTCGCGGTGATGGCTGACAAGTCAGTCGCTGAGTTGAGTGCCGCTCTCGCAACCTCGCCAGCGTTGCGCGCCGCGCATGTGATCTGTACCACCGTTGGTGACGTGCGATCTCTCGCACCAGAGCAACTCGCTGCGGCGGTTCGCGCCGCCAAACTCGGCGCGCAGGTGCAGATCGCGGCAAATCCGAACGCGGCACTTCTTGCAGCCACAGAGCACGATGGAGCAATCATCGCAGCGGGATCGCTCTATCTCGTCGGTGCGATCCGTGGCGAACTCATGCGCCGCGGTGTACTTCCAGACGACGGGAGTCGTGATGACGTGGCAGGATCTGCAACATGAGCGAGAGCCCAACGAACCGCGAAGCGATCAGCCACTCATACGCGCCAATTCCAGCCACGACGATCGGGCCACTGCGCGTTGTGTGGGGGAGCCGCACCTACATCATGGCGGTGGCGAATCTTACCCCCGATAGTTTCTCTGGTGATGGCCTTATCGCGCCGAGTGGCTCAACGAACGATCTGCTGGATCGCGTCGAGCAGCTCGCGCGCGACGCGGTGCGCGACGGTGCCGACCTGCTGGACCTTGGCGCTGAGTCAACTCGACCAGGACACAAAGAGATCTCAGCGGCAGACGAGATCGCCCGACTCATCCCCGCCATTGAGCGGCTTCGACGCGTGCTCCCAACACTGGCGCTCAGCGCCGACACCCAGAAGGTTGAGGTTGCCGCTGCGGCGCTCGACGCAGGGGCGCACATGCTGAATGACATCTGGGGGACTCGTGCGGGCGATGAGATGCTGCAGCTTGCCGCTGAGCGCGGTGTGCCGATCGTCGTCATGCATAACCGCAAAGAGGTAGCCACCGGCGAACAGGCCGCCAACTTCACCGAAGAGTTTTTGGATGAGATGGCGGCAGTTGCGGCACGCGGTCGCGCCCTCGGTATTCCGCCGGAGCAGCTGATCCTTGACCCTGGTTTCGGCTTCGGAAAGGGTCCCGCCCAGAACCTCGTCACCCTGCGCCTCCTCGGCGCTTTGCGTGATTTGGGTCACCCCGTGCTCCTTGGCACAAGCCGTAAGTCCACGCTCGGTCGCGTCATCGACGGGGCTCCAGCCGATCGTCTCGCCGCCACCGTTGCCACGAGCGCGCTCGGGGCGCTGGCCGGGGTCGATATCGTCCGCGTGCATGACGTGCAGGAGAACCGCGACGCGGTGCGCGTCATTGATGCTGCCCTGCGCGCGGCGGGGGATCACCCCGATGACTCCATCGGACCAAATCCGAATCGTGCCGAGCGCCCTCCGCGTCCGAGCCAGCGTGACCGCATCTCGGTGCGCAACGTGCGCTTTGATGCGGCGCATGGTGTGTACCCAGAGGAGCATCAGAAGCCGCAGCCGTTCTTCGTTGACGTTGAGGTGGACGCCGACCTCGCCCCCGCCGGTCGTGGCGATGCACTCGCCGCATCCGTCGACTACAGCGAACTCGTCCGCGTCGCCGTTGAGCGCGTTGGAGCTGGTGGCCATGCCGATCTGATTGAGGCGCTTGCAGAGCGCATTGCCGACGCGGCGATGGAGGTTGTTGCAACTAGCGGAGCAACCGTGCATGAGGTACGCGTTCGCGTGCGCAAACCTGAGGCTGCAGTAGCGGCGCCGATTGATTGGGCCGGCGTTGAGGTGGTACGCACGCCGTAAGGCGAGCAACGCACCGCCCTACTCTTTTGGCCGGATCCCCAACTCCACCATAACCGCGATAGACGAACCATCGCGAAGTACGGTCAAGGTGATGGTTGTGCCAGGCGCGTACTGCACTAGCAAATCCTGCAACGGATGCGCCTCATCGATTGCCGTCTCATTGACGGCGGTGATGATGTCGCCATTCTTGAGGCCTGCCGCCTCAGCTGGGCTGCCAGAGATGATTGGCGATGTGGTCCCATCGGCGATGATCCATGCGCCAGCGCTCACCGAGAGATCGTTCTCTTTCGCGATGCGTAGATCAAGCGCCGTGTAGCGCACACCAATCCACGGTCGCGACAGCGGAATACCAGCGAGTGCCTGCTCAAGGATTGGCCGAGCGATGTCAATCGGAATCGCGAAGCCAATACCCGCGCCCTCGGTAGAGATTGCGGTGTTGATGCCGATGACGGCACCACTCGAGTCAACAAGTGCGCCGCCAGAGTTTCCAGGGTTGATCGCGGCGTCGGTTTGGATCAGGCCGTTGATCGATCCGCTCTCCGTTGTGATGTCACGGCCGAGTGCCGAGACAATTCCAGCGGTAACCGAGTTTGTATACACACCGAGCGGCGAGCCGATCGCAATGGCGGTCTGACCGACCTTGATGCCACCAGAGCGCCCGAGGGTCGCTGTTGGCAAGCCGGCAGCATCAATCTTGACGACTGCAAGATCGGTGAGGGTATCGATGCCGTAGACCGTTCCAGTGAAGTCTCGGCCGTCTTTCAGGTGCACAACAATTGCAGTCTCATCTGCGATGACGTGCTTGTTCGTCACGATCCAACCATCAGCTGAGTAGATGACTCCAGAGCCAATGCCATCACCATTGGGCGACGTGACTTCAAGGGTGACGATGGCGGGTGAGACGCGCTCTGCAACAGCAACGATCGCCGACTGCTCAGAGACGAGCGTCTGCCGAATCTGCGTCGTGATATCTCCACCAGAGAGGCCGTCGAGGAGAAGAATTGTTGCTGCAGCGCCGCCGCCAGCACCAAAGAGCAGTGAGAGGGCAAGCATTCCGGCGATTGCACCGCGGCTCAGTGATCCAGTTCCAGCGCGAAGCGAATTGCGTGCCGCCTGCAAGGGACCACTCTCTCGCGTGATCCATGCCGCTGGTCCGGTGGCAGGCTCGGGCTCAAATCGAAGTGGTGAACGCCGCTTCACAGGAGTCTTGGTTACCCTCTTTGCGGCGGCAGGCGTGCGCTTCGCTTTCTCAACCACGTGGCGTCTCCTTTGGAACTTCGGTGCTCTCAGGTGCCACGCTCAATGAGGCGGGCGTCTCACTCACCGTAGACGATGGCGGATCAGCACGTAGAACACGGCGAAGGCGGAGTGAAGTTTTCGCAACCTCGCCAAGGAGGGCTGCGGCGCGTCGGCCGAAGCTCACCAGGGTGGCTGGCCCTGCCTGGGCCGGGGCAGCCTCAGGGAGCTCGTCACCCACCGCCTCGGGGTCGGCGGGGAAGGTGAGGGCGAAGCTCGTCCCCTCGCCAGGGAGGCTTTCGACCACGATGCGCCCCGCATGCATATCGACGATCGACTTCACGATCGCGAGACCGAGACCAGAGCCTGTGGCCCGGGCCGCTCGGTTCGCCGCCGCCAAACCCTCCGTGCCGCGATAGAAGCGGTCAAAGATGCGCGGCAACTCATCGGACG
>CANKMK010000023.1 GCA_947483025.1 Chloroflexota bacterium
ATCTCCGCACCCGAGGAGATGTAGCCCAACCCTGGGGAGAGCTGCCCCTGGGTGGGGATTCATTGCGAACTCTTTACCCGATCCCACCTTGCAGATTCACCTAGCGGGCGGATGATGGGTTTCGGCTCACTGGACCTCCCTCCCGTGAACCGACCTCCAAGCCAGGAGGGTCGACGGGCATCGACCCTCCTGGCATACCTCCCCTTCCAACCACCACGATGCGACGGCGTGCCGCGGCGCGTGGGAGAATAGGGGCATGGAACTCACCTATTACGGTCGCACCTGTGTCCGCATCCGCAGCCGTGAGGCGACCATCGCCTACGACCCGTACACCTCGATCGTGGGGCCGACCGGGCGCGGCATGAGCGCCGACATCGTGACCTTGAGTCACCCTGACGACGCCCCGCTCTCGCGGGTGAAGGGGCGCCTCGCCCCCCGCGACAACCGCACCCCCATCGCCACAAGCCTCGACAGCGCCGTGATCCTTGAGGGGCCGGGCGAGTACGAGGTGAAGTCCGTGCTGATCACCGGTATTCGCAGCTACCGCGACGAGCATCGCGGCCCCGCTGCGCGCTACAACACCGTCTTCGCCGCCGAACTCGACGGTATGCACGTCGTACACCTCGGTGATTACGCTGATGGCCTCACCGCCGAGCAGATCGGCGAACTGCCAGGATGCGACATCGTCCTTGTCCCCGTGGGCGGCGAGCTCTCACCACAAGCTGCATCGCGCCTCATCAGCCAGATGGAACCGAAGATTGTGATCCCTATGTCCATGGTCGACGACGCGAGCAAGTCAGCCGCAGCGATCAAGGCATTCTGCAAAGAGCAGGGTCTAGCAACGCCGCCACCCGCGCAGCAGAAGCTCGCTATCACCATCTCTGCGCTCCCTGAAGAGACAACGACCGTCATCATCGAGGCACGCGCCGAAGGGCTCGGCGGTACTGAATCGGCGGCTAGTGGAACGCTCGGCCTCGGCTGATCGTTGCGACAGACTGTTGGCACAGCCAACAGCTCTACTACCACTATGAGTGACCTTCGCTGCATCACCTGCCAGCGCGACATTGCCCCCAGCGAGCCGGTGTACGAAATTCAAACCTTCCTTGATCCCCTCCCGCCCGGCGGCGTCGCATGTTCCGAACAGTGCAAGCAGCGCAAAGAAGACGAGAGTAAGCAGCGCGCGATGTTCTGGTATCAAACGATGGGAAACCCGTTTGGAGGCGGCAAGAATGAGTGATGGCGACTTTGGCGGCGATGGTGGTGGCGGAGACGATGGCGGTAGCGACGGTGGCGCGTTCGATCTAAACAACAACGGCACCTCTGCCGATGAGTTCATTCTCTTTGCTGCAATCACCGACGGTGACCGCACCAGGCGTGGGTCAGGTGGTGGCCCGGCGAGGCGCTCAGGCTGCCTACTTCCAGTAGTGGCGCTCTTCTCCTTGGCGATTGCGCTCTTAGCGCTCTAGAACAACGCGCTCCCAACCACCGCTGATCTGCAGCGCTGCAGGGTTTCCACCAGCATGCAGTGCGCGCTCAGGGAGCAGCCCAACAACCTCTGTTTCGCCAATCTCAACGCCGCGGCTTCTTGCTGCAACGAGTACGCGCTCACGGATCGCATGTAACGTATCGCCGCGATCGGTGGCACCGATAAGGTCGTGCAGGTTCATCGACACTTGCGCGATCCCCTTGCTGGCGAGCGGAAATCCGAGCGCTTGCAGCCCGTGCACCCCACCAGGAGTTGCACCGCGAATCTCTCGCGCAATCTCTTTCGAGATTTGAAGAAGCGTGTCGGCGTCGGCACCACCAAGCGCAATGTTCCACGCGGCCATCAGCGGGCGCGCACCAACAGCCGTTGCGCCTGCAGTTGGGTGCGGCTCAAGTGGACCAAAGTCTGGTGCGCCGCCCTCAGCCGCCTGGTGTGCCGCAAGCTGCTCGAATCCACCGCGTCGCAACGTTGGGAGAGAGCGTCGCTCTTCGTTGCGCGCTGCTGCGCCATAGAGATGCACCGGGAGGCTCAGCGTCGTGGCGAGTGCGGTGGCGACGATGCGAGCGATCTCGGCAGCCTGTTCGAGCGTTGCCGTTGGAGAAATGGGCACGACCGGCACCACATCAAGCGCACCGATCCGCGGGTGCACACCGCGACCCTCTCCTGATTTTGCTGGGCTCGAGAGATCAATAGATGCAACCGCGACCCGGGCAAGGGCGAGTGTTGCTGCTACCAGCTCGACGCCACCCGCTGCGACATAGGTAAAGACGCTGCGATCATGGTCGGCGTCGCTATGTACGTCCCGCAGCGTTACCCCTGGAACAGCCTGAATCACTGCGGCCGCCTGCTGCAAGATTGCTTCGCTGCGCCCCTCGCTGATGTTCGCAACGATCTCAAAGTTTGCGGTCGGTGTGGTCATTAGTCGAGCGTACGGCGCATCACTGGCCAGCGCCCATCGGGACCCGTTGCAGCAACGGTGAAGTCGAGTCGCTCCCAGAAGCGTTGCGTGGCGGCAGAGGTGTGCTCTGGGTCCGCGACAGACTCGGGCTCCTCGGGATACGCCTCAGCGGCGGCGAAGCCGGCAGCCCCAAGTCGTGCGAGCACCCCGGCAACTAGCGCGCTGCCGAGCGCGCTGCCGCGCGCCGCTGGCACCACAGAGATGCAGGTGATGATTGCGGGCGGTGGACTGTCGGGGAGATCGGGGTAGCGGTCGCGCAAGCGTTGCGCGCGCGGGAATGCGGAGAGGGGTCCCGCTTGGCAGTAGGCAACGGGTTCTCCTTTCGCAAGGAGAACCCAACCCATCGGCCCACTTACTGGAAGTTGTCGCGTCAGCAGGCGCAGCTTCGGTGGTTGCCCTGGCGCTGCGGCAGCGTCGCGCAACGCCTCCTCGCGTGTTGGCGGCTCTGGCGCAAACGGATTGAACGTTGGCGCTTGCTCTTCATCCGCGCCGAGGAATGCGGCGAGGGCGCTCTTCCCGCCCGCCGGCGTTGTGGCGCGCGCCGCAGGGTTCGGTGTGGCGCTGCCACTTGCCGCCGCCTTACTGCCACGATCCGCGTCCTCCCACCAGGTGCAGGTGGCATGGTCAGCGCTTGCGTTGGCGCACGGCGGCACGAGCAGCAGCTCATCGGCGCTCTCCACGCCGACCAGCTCGAACCCGTCACCGATGTCGATTCTCATCGTCTGGGATACTACGCCGCATGAGCGATCACGCGTCTCCTGGGCACGGTTCACACGGCGAGGCCGAAGACGCCCCGCTGGGCGCCATCAACCTTGCTGCATGGGGGGCGGGTGCCCTCGGTGTCGCAATCGGCCTCCTGACGGCAGCCGTCATCGCAATCGCCGCGGGCGCCCTCTAGTTCAGCCCCTCGCCTCCCGCCGCTGTTAGCGGCGGCGTGTCGTTCGCTTCGTTGCCACTCCTACACGCATCAGTCGACGGAGCAGCGCCACGAGTGGCGTGACAGTTCGGCCTAGTAGGCCGCCGGCAAGCGCACCGATGATCGCAATCGGTAGTACGACGATCACGAGATTGATCGCCGCAACGACAACCGTGCGGCCAACAGAGATGAGGTTCGCTACCGCGAGTGAGATCTCCTTGCCGAGATCAAAGCCGTTTGCTGCGTTACTGATTGACGAGCCGACTGGGCTGATCGTCACGGAGATGGTGGTCATATCGACCTGATCCGCAAGTGCTGCGCGCTGTGCGTCGTACGACTCAATGTCGCTGCGCACTGCGGTGAGTTGCGTTTGTACGGCAAGCACATCAGCCACGGTCGTCGCACGGGACATCAGTTCAAGCAGTGCCGCCTCTGAAGCGCGCAGGTTGCGCAAGCGGGCCTCAAGGTCAACAAGCTGCATCGTCACCTCATAGGTGCTGATCTGTTCGGAGAGAACCGTGCCCTCTGCGCGCAGGGCCAGCACCGCCGCATCAAACGATGCAGCCGGGACACGGAACGTCACCGTGAGATATGGCATGGATGCCTCGGTGTAGCGGTAGCTGCCAGAGATGTAGCCGCCCTGGCTCTTCACCACGCCGGTCAGCTTTGTCAGGCTTGCCTCAACGTCTGTGACTTCGAGGCTGAATGATCCGTTGCGCACAACATCAATGCGGTCTCCCGTAATAGCGCTATCGCCCGGGACTGCGGTTGGGACGCCACCGGTGTCGCCTTTTTCGACGGGGGCAGAGGCGCCGCCGCTGGCGCCAAAGAGGAGTGCGTTAAAACCGCCGCTGGCGGAGAGGGCCAGCACGAGTGCGGCCACCACGCCAATCTTTGCAGGGGTACTAAACGACGGGAGGGTGAGCGATCCGATCTTCATGGCGTGCACCTCATCTTGGACGTTCGCAGGGGAACGCCTCACCCCCTTAACGCCGGCTGGCCGTGCGGGGTTCCTGGGCACGAATCGTGGCTAGAAGAGGCCGACGATCTCTCCGCCGTGCTCTAGGTCAAGGTCGATGCGCTCGCCGCCGGGGGATTTGTTGAGGCCTGGCATCAGGCGCATATCGCCACAGACGGCGGTGATGAAGCCGGCCCCGGCGGCTAGGGTGACCGCCTTCACGGGGACTCGGAATCCCGTTGGACGCCCGAGCTTGCTGGCGTCGTGCGAGAGCGAATACTGCGTCTTCGCCATACAGATCGGCAGGCGCCCGTATCCGAGCTCCTCCAGTCGTGCAAGACGCTTTGCTGCAGCGGGGGCGATGTCTACGCCATCGGCGCCGTAGATACGCTTGGCGATCGTCTCGATCTTTTGGGCGAGCGGAGCGTCATCGGCGTAGATCGGCGCAAACTTCGCCTCACCCGACGTTGCGGCGGCCCACACCGCTTCGGCCAACGCGGCCGCACCAGCGCCGCCATCGGTGAAGTGCGTGGTGACCACTGCGGCGCGCGCCCCTGCGGCGAGTGCGACAGTTTGAATCGCCTCGTGCTCGGCGGCCGTATCGGTTGGGAACGCATTTACGGCGACCACCACGGGAATGCCGAACGCGCGAACATTTTCAATCTGCTTCACCAGGTTCTGTGCACCAGCCGTAACGGCTGCAACGTTCTCGGTGCCGAGCGCTGGGTCAAGCGGCTTGCCGGCAACAATCTTGCCAACGCCGCCATGCATCTTCAGCGCGCGAACCGTCGCCACAATCACCGCAGCATCCGGAGCGAGCCCAGAGGCGCGGCACTTGATGTCGAAGAACTTCTCGGCACCCATGTCGGCGCCGAATCCTGCCTCGGTCACAACGATCTCGTTTGTTGCGAGTGCGGCACGATCGGCAATGATCGAGTTGTTCCCGTGCGCAATGTTTGCGAACGGTCCGGCATGTACGAACGCTGGCCCACCTTCAAGCGTTTGCAACAGGTTCGGCTTGATGGCGTCGCGCAGGAGCGCCGCCATGGAGCCAGCAACTTTCAAGTCTTCGGTGGTGACGGGTTTGCCGTCAACCGTTTCGGCAACGACAATGCGGCCAAGGCGCGCACGAAGATCGGCAAGATCTGATGCGAGTGCAAGCACTGCCATGACTTCACTTGCAACGGTGATGACCGTTTCTGATTCGCGGACGACGCCATTCTCGCGACCACCGAGACCGATGATCGTCTTGCGGATTGCGCGATCACTGATGTCGACGACGCGCGGCCAAGTGATGCTGCGCAGGTCGATGTTGAGCGCGTTGCCGTGATGCAGATGATTGTCGAGGAACGCCGCGGCAAGGTTGTGTGCTGCGCCAATCGCGTGCACGTCACCGGTGAGGTGCAGGTTGAACTCCTCCATCGGAATCACTTGGCTGTAGCCACCGCCCGCGGCGCCACCCTTGATACCGAAGACCGGTCCGAGGCTCGGTTGGCGAATCGCAACGGCGGCGCGGTGGCCAATCTTGTTGAGCCCCTGTGCGAGTCCGACGGTGGTGGTGGTCTTCCCTTCGCCGAGCGGCGTTGGACTAATTGCAGTAACCACAACGTACTTGCCGCGTGTGCCGCCCTTCTCTAGGCGCTCAATCCCTTCAATGGAGAGCTTCGCCTTGGTGCGACCGTACGGCTCGACCTCATCGTCGTGAAAGCCGAGGGCGGCCGCCACCTCGCCAATTGGCTTCGGCGTCACGCCACGTGCAATCTCCAGATCAGAAGGGAATCCCATGCCGTGAGTCTACGCTCGCCCACGCACGAGGCGCTCGGCCGCTTCAGCTGCATGCAGTGCCAAGATCGCGCTGGTCATTGGACCGACGCCACCAGGCACGGGGCTCAGGCCACCCGTCTCACCGAGCTTCGCTTCAACGCTCGGGGCATCGACATCGCCCACGATCGTGTCGCCGCTCGGGTGGATCCCCACATCGATCACGACCGTGCCGGGCGATACGTGCTCGCCGCGCACCAAGCCGCGAACGCCAGCAGCAACCACGAGTACGGCGGCGGTACGGGTAACCACCCCTAGATCGGGAGTCTTCGAGTGGGCAACCTCAACGAGTGCCCCCTCGAGCTCCAACAGGTGCGCCACAGGTCGGCCAACGATCGCGCTGCGCCCCACCACCACGGCTGGTCGCCCCTGCAGCGGAATCTCATACGCCCGCAGTAGCTCCATCACCGCCGCCGCAGTGGCGGGGAGGAGCGACGCATCGTGCGTACCGTCTGCAAGTCGCTCGGCGTTCACCTGAGTGATGCCATCAATATCTTTTCCGGGTGCGATCGCCGTCGCGACAACCTCGCGCGACACGCCACTCGGCAGAGGCGACTGCAGGATGATCCCCGCCACGTTCTGATCTGCAGAGAGCGATGTGAGTGAGGCGAAGATCTCCGCCTCCGTTGCTGTTGCTCCAAGCTCTACACGGCGTCCAACGAGTCCGGTCGCGCCGACCTGCTTGAGGAGTCGATCAACGTACAGAAGCGAATCTGGCTCGCTCGTTGCAATCACCACAGCGATCTCTGGCGCCACCCCGCCTGCGTCGGCGATCGCACGCGCTGCAGCTTCTCCGGCGCGTGCCGTGATCTGCTTTGCAAATGGCTGCGCTGCGAGTCGTTGCGTCATTGCGAACTACGCCTGTGTCGAACGTTCAAGCGCTGCTACAGCAGCGGCAGTCTGATTTGCCAGCGTCGCGCGCGTTTCAGGATCATCAATGAAGGGAAGGTTTGCCTCAACGTTCTCTGCTGCACTCAATCCGGCAGCGCGTGCAAAACGCAGCGCAACATCAAGGTCGCTTGCCGCACTCAGGAGGCTGCGGTTGGCAAGTGAACGCGCCCCTTCTGCAACAGCAGAGATTGCCCGAAGCGTTTGTAGTGGTACAGCGGCAGCGTGCTCGGCTGCCGCAGACATCGCACGACTACGCGCATCTCGCTCGTGCTCTTCAGCTTTCGGAAGTCGCATCGCTTGAATGAACGCGTCGTACGCCTTCGCATCGTCATCAGCAAGCCTGAGTAGTTCGCCACGAATCGTTGCCATCTGCGCAGCGGTTCGTTGCTGCAGCGCGGCATCGGCACCATCGGGGCTCTTCTTCAGCGAGAGGCCGGCCACCATCTCAACGAGTGCGGCCGCCGCTGCGCCACTCACCGCTGCGGCGGCGCCGCCGCCGGGTGCGGGTGTTGGTGCAGCGAGTGCTGCAAGGAAGTCGGCGAGGGTCTGTTGTGCGAATGACGTCATCTGCGCATCCTATCGCGAGCGCCGCGCGCGAGGGCGCGTCAGATTCGAGTTAGTC
>CANKMK010000024.1 GCA_947483025.1 Chloroflexota bacterium
CGAATGGCCGCGACCTTGAGGCATTCAAGCCTGTGCTGATTACGATCTACGTGAGCCTCTTCATCAGCTTCAACATCTTTGCAGTGAACATGGTGTTGCAGCGCTTGAAGGTTGGAAAGTGGGCTGACTACCTGCACGGTGAGCGCAGCTACATGATCCTCTCGCTCGTGGCGAAGACGCTTCTTGCATGGCAGGTTTGGACCGGAGTGTTCATGCCAGCATAGGGATAGCCCTCCTACGAGGTACCTGGAGACCCTCGCCCACCTGGGCGGGGGTCTCCTTTTTGTAGCGGTGGGGCGTACTATGCAGCCATGAGTAATGAGCGGGTCCCTGGTGATACAGAAGGGCTGACGTACGCGAGTTACTTGGCGCTCGATGAGCTACTCGGTCTGCAGCGCCCGCGCTCAGACGAGCACGACGAGCTGCTCTTCATCACAATTCACCAAACCTATGAACTCTGGTTCAAGCAGATCCTGCATGAGGTCCGAGGTGCCATGCGTGCCCTCGCTGCAAACGAGAGCTGGCGTGCCTCCCACAGGCTCAGCCGAGTGCGACACATTCTGAAGATTGCCGTTGCGCAGGTGGACATCTTAGAGACGCTCACCCCTCTCGAATTTGCCGCGTTCCGCAGTCGGCTCGCAACCTCCAGTGGATTTGAATCAGCGCAGTTCCGCGAGATCGAGGCGCTCTTCGGGATCCGCAACGCGCGTCTCGCCGACCTACTCCCAGATGAGCAGGCCCGAGAGGTTGTGCGCGCCACACTGCGGGCGCCGAGCCTCTGGGACGCAACGATTCACTGGTTGGCGGTCCACGGCTGCGCCGTCCCGTCTCGACTCCTCGCCCGCGATGTCTCGGAGCCCTATGAAGGAGATGAGGAACTCCAAGAGGTGTTGCTTGGGGTCTATCGCGCCGGCGGCGAAGCGGCCAGCATTCTCGAACAGCTCGTCGACATCGATGAGGGGGTTCAGGAGTGGCGCTATCGCCACGTCAAGATGGTTGAGCGAACCATTGGCCGAAAGTCAGGCACAGGTGGTTCGACAGGTGTGGAATATCTCGCCGCCAGTCTGCGACGTTCGCTCTTCCCAGACCTCTGGGCTATTCGCGACCGCATGTAACTGGAGCGGTCAGGTCACCGTCTGCTTCGAGGCGAACTCTGGGGCACGCCATGCGTCGGTTAGAAGGATCTCGGCGAGCGTCGCGGCCGCACGATCGATGTCGGTAAAGCTCACATAGAGTGGCGAGAATCCGAAGCGCAGGATGTTTGGCGTACGGAAATCTCCGATGACGCCGCGGCTGATCAGCGCCTGGATGATCGGATAGCCGCTCTCGTGCGCAAAGGAGACCTGTCCGCCGCGTAACTGGCCCTCCCGTGGTGAGATGAGGGTGAGGCCATAACCCTCGCACTGCGCCTCAACTCGCTCAACGAAGCGAGAGGTTTGCGCCATCGACTTGCGGCGGATCTCAGACATTGAGATCCCCTCCCACAACTTCAGGGCCTCATCAAGTGCCGCCAAACTAAGCACCTGCTGCGTGCCCGTGATGAAACGCCGAATGCCAGGGGCGGGCTCGTACTCGGGCACGAACGCGAACGGGCTCTTGTGGCCAAGCCAGCCCTCTAACGGCTGCCGCACCTGCTCAATCAGCGCCGGTGCAACCCAGGTGTATGAGGGGGCGCCTGGACCACCATTGAGGTACTTGTATCCGCAGCCAATCGCAAAGTCAGCGCCGTCGCGAGCGATATCAAGCTCGAGGACTCCAGTGGAGTGCGAGAGATCCCACACCGTCAGCGCGCCAGCAGTATGGGCTGCTGCGCTCAGTGCGCGCATGTTACGAATCCGTCCAGTTCGATAATCCACGTGCGTCAACATCAGAACCCCTGCCCCATCAAGCACTGTCGCCGGGCTTACTGACTCATCCCAGAAGCGCACCTCCACGTTAGGAAGGAGCTGGCGTAGGCCATCCAAGATGTACAGATCGGTTGGGAAGTTCTCGCGCTCGGTGACCACAACCTGACGCTCTCCACGAAGGCGCAGCGCAGCCGCAAGTACGCGGAACAGCGAGACGGACGTGGAATCCCCAACAACTACTTCGCCAGCGCCAACGCCAAGGAGTGGAGCAATTCGATCGCCGACACGGAGTGGCAGGTCGTACCAATCGGACTCGTTCCAACTACGTATGAGCCGCTCGCCCCACTGCAGATCAATCACGTTGGCGACGCGCTCATGTACCCCAATGGGCAACGCCCCCAATGAGTTCCCGTCGAGGTAGACAACTCCCGCCGGGAGGTTGAACCGCTCTCGCAGCGCAGCGAGAGGGTCCTGCGCGTCGAGCTCCGCTGCTGAAGTGGTGGGCTGCGTCATGCGTCTATCGTCTCACGTACCTGAGAGCTGCAACAACGCACGCGCATCTCGTAGTAGGGAGCCTCCCGGCGTATCAAGCTCTTCAAGCACATCGAAGTGATCACGGCCAGGAACAGTCGCAAGCGAGACGGTGGCGTGGCTCGCCCACTTTTCACGGAGAAGCTCTGACTGCCGGTGGAATTCCGATGGCTCATGTTCGCCAACGCGGAGGAGCACCGGGATGTTCCGCTGCGGCTGGTAGTGCACAGGTGAGAGTCGCTTCGCCTCATCGGCACTCATGCCCACCAGGTTATTGACATAGCTCTCGGCAATCGGCTCAAGGTCAAATGCACCACCAACCAGCAGTAGCCCTGAAATCGCGCTCCGTACGTTGGGCGGTGCCAGTTCGGTGACCAGCGTCGCGGCAAGGTGCGCCCCGGCAGAGTGCCCAGCCGCAACGATGCTGTTCACGTCGCAACCGAGCGCTGCGGCGTGATCAATCAGATAGGCCGCCGCCGCCGAAGCCTCTGCGACGATCGCTGAAAGCGTTGCTGACGGTGCAAGAGAGTAGCCGACGGCAATATGGGTTGCACCGAGCGGAGCGAGCGTTGCTGCGTAGCGACCGCCATCATCAATCGAGCCCTCCTGCCACCACCCACCGTGAAACATCAGCAGCGTGGGGTGGGCTCCTTCGCGATCGGCAAAGATCTCAAGACGGTTGGCCTCACGCGGCCCGTAGGAGACGCGGTGATAGATGCCACTCGCCTGTGCGGTGCTCCGTGCGAGCGCGGTGCGGCCACGGCCAACTGACATGGAACCAGCGGCGTCTCGCGCGGTGCGGCTTGGGGAGTACTCCGCATCCAGCCACGCTCGGCGTTCAAGGTTAGGGAACGAGTTCAATGCTCCCCTTCATGTTCGGATGCACATCGCAGCGGAAGGAGTAGATCTTGTTGGCGTCGAGGGCAGGGAGTGTGTAGTCCTCTGTCGCGATGCCGGTGAACTGCTCCCCCGAGAAGACGGTTGTTCCGTTCTCGAGGATCGCAAGATTATGTGGGATCCCACTATCTTTATTCGTCATCGTAAGCGTCACCTCTGTGCCAGCCTTGATCACGAGATTGTCGAGATCGAACTTCACGCCCGAGGCAACAATCTTGGGAGCCACTGGGTCTGCAGCAGCTGGCCCCGGATCGGCCTTTGCGCCGCCGGCGAAGATGGCCGACTGACCGATCAGCAGGCTGAAGAAGGCAATCAATACAACGTCAACGATGCGGCGCGATGGGCGAAGTGGTGGTGGATTCTTGATGGCACCGCCTCCTGCAGCGACCACAGCTTTCCACTCTCGGCGGGAATCAATGAGCCAGCCGATCATGGCGATGCCGAGCATCACGGTACCAAGGGTAAAGAACGGCAGGTTCACAGCGAGGCCGAAGAACATCACCGCAGCACCGGCGCAGATGGCGATCGGCATGATTGATGGTGGTGGCAAATGCACGCCAGCTGGCGCGCTCTTCGCGGCCGGTGAGTGCTTCCCGGCGAACTTCTTCCACTCAGGCAGGTCAGCATGGCTCTCGGCAGTCTCTTGGGCGTAGCCAAGGATGTAGGTCATGATCCCCATGGCGAGGCCGGTGATCGCCAACATGAATGACATGTGTGGGTCGTCAGCAACGATGAAGAAGACGAGCGCTGCAGCCTCGAAGATGCCGCCGATTACGAGTGCGAGACCAAACACGGTATGCCCTCCCTAATCTGACGACTTAGATGATGTACAGCAGCGCGAAGAGCAGAATCCAGACAACGTCAACGAAGTGCCAGTAGATCGAGGTGGCCTCGACCATGTCGTGATGTTCGGCCGAGAACTGCCCAAGTCCGCCGCGATAAAGGCAGACGCTGAGCATCAACACGCCACCAAGCACGTGCGCGCCGTGGAAGCCGGTCAGCACATAGAAGGTGCTGCCGAAGACGCCGTCGGCGATACCGAATCCGAGCTGCGTGTAGTCGTACGCCTGACCGATGAGGAAGATGACGCCGAGCAGCACGGTCATAAGAAGTGCCCGGTTCATGCCCTGACGATCGCCCTTGCGAATGCGCCACACAGCAATCTGGCAGGTGACGGAGCTGAGGACCAAGAGGCCGGTCATGATCGCCGGGAAGAGGACCTCGCTGTGGAGCTCGAACGCGCCGTTCCCCTCAGGTGGCCAGATTCCCGTTGCCGTGCGCAGGTTGAAGTAGGCCGCGAAGAGGCCTGCAAAGAACATGATCTCGGAGACGATGAAGAGGAGCATCCCTAGTACGGGATTGCCGAGCCCCTTCTTTCCGTGACCGGCTCCGTGGCCGCTCGTCATCACTGCGCCGTCACTCATTATTCGTGCTCCTTCCCCGTGCGCCCATGTCGGGCGTCGAAGAGCGGTCGCTCAGAAGTGATCGCAGGGAGTCGGTCGAAGTTCCAGGCTGGCGGTGGTGAAGAGGTCGCCCACTCTAGGGTATTCGCCTCCCACGGATCATCGCCCGCCTCTTCGCCGTTGCGCAACGAGATGTACACGTTCCAGAAGAACGGAAGCATGCTCAGGCCAATGGTGAATCCGCCGATGGTTGCTGCGAGGTTGAGGTCGTTCCAGCCAGCGGTTGGCGAATAGTCGGCGATACGTCGTGGCATGCCGGAGAGGCCGAGTGTGTGCATTGGCAAGAAGGTCAGGTTCATGCCGACGTACATCAGCGCAAAGTTCACCTTGCCGAGACGCTCGTCGAGCATCTTCCCTGTCATCTTCGGGAAGTAGAAGTAGATGCCGGCCATGATGCCGAGGAACGAACCGCCGAAGAGCACATAGTGAATGTGCGCAACGATCCAGTAGGTTGCGTGAATGGCGTAGTCGACCGGCACTGGGGCGCTGAAGACGCCGTTGATGCCACCGATCAAGAACATGCTCAGGAAGCCGACGGCAAAGAGCATTGGCGTCTTGAAGGTGATCTGGCCGCGCCACATTGTGGCGATCCAGTTGAAGAACTTCACCCCTGTTGGCACAGCGATGAAGAAGGTCATCACCGAGAAGAAGGGCAAGAAGACGCTGCCGGTCGTAAACATGTGGTGCGCCCAGACGCTAAAGCCAAGCGCGCCGATCGCAGCTGTTGCGAAGACGAAGGCCTTGTAGCCGAAGAGCGGCTTGCGGCTGAACACTGGAATGATCTCAGAGATCACACCCATTGCTGGCAACACCATGATGTACACCGCAGGGTGGCTGTAGAACCAGAAGATGTTCTGCCACAAGATCGCCGAACCGCCGAGCGCTGGGTCGAAGAACGCGCCGCCGAAGTTACGGTCGATGAAGAGCATCACCAGGGCGCTGGTTAGCACCGGGGTGCCCATGAGCACCAGAACGCTGGTGACGAGCACTGTCCAGGTGAGGATCGGCATGCGGAAGAGGGTCATTCCTGGTGCGCGCATGCGGAAGATGGTCACCATGAAGTTCACGGCACCGAGGATTGAACTGGTGCCGACCAGCATGACGGCCACGATCCAGAGGTTCATGCCTGGGCCAGGGCTGTACTTAACACTGCTGACTGGTGGGTATGCCGTCCAGCCCGCATCGGCGGCGCCGCCGAGCAAAAAGCCCGCCATGACGACGAGACCGGAGAAGGGGACCATCCAGAAGCTGAGCGCGTTGATGCGCGGGAAGGCCATGTCGGGCGCGCCGATCATCAGCGGCACCACGTAGTTACCGATTGCCGCAAGGAACGGAATGATGACCCAAAAGATCATCACCGAGGCATGCATCGTGAACATTTGGTTGTAGGTGGCCTCGGTTAGGAACTGCAAGCCAGGCTGAGCGAGCTCAGCGCGGACGAAGAGGGCAAGGGAACCACCGACACCGAGGAAGATGAAGGACGAGATCGTGTAGAGGATGCCGATCTTCTTATGGTCGGTTGTGGTCAGCCACTCGTAGAGGCTGGTGCGCGGTCGAGCTGCTGTTCGAAGTGCGGTGGTTGCCATAAGTGACTCCTCCCCTACCTAAAAGGCCATGCGACTTGTGAGTCGCATCGCTGCTGGGCCGTCGACAATGTCTAAGTCGGCGTACATGCCGTTCTTGTAATGACCCTCGATGTTGCACATCACCACGTAGTGGCCGACCGGAAGGTCGACAGTGACAGACCCTGGGGCACCGGCCTCGTACTCCGGCTGCTCATCAATGACATCAAGGAGTGCCTCGTCGATGCGATTGGTGGCGGGGTCAACATCATTGAGAAGTTCGGCCGCCGTCTTATCGGTGCGGACAACGAGGAATTCGTGCGGAATGGTGCCGTTGTTCATCAGGTTGAATGTGATCGAGCCAGGCACGTGCTTGGCGGCAGAGATCTTGATCTCCCACTCCTTCTCGGTGCCATCAATAGCGCCCGATGCAGGTGGTGTTGGCTTCGGCTTTGTATCGGCGAGCCAAGCGGTGTACTCCTCTGGGGTCACAACACGCACGGTGAAGTGCATGGCGTGGTGCAGGAGTCCGCAGAAGGCGGAACACTGCCCAGTGAAGGTACCGAGCTTGTTTGGTGTGAACTGGAAGACGTTCACATGACCCGGAACTAGGTCGCGTTGGAAAAGGAACTGCGGAATGTAGAAGCCGTGGTTCACGTCCTGGGCGACCAGCGTGACCTGTACGACCTTGCCGAGCGGCACGACAAGTTCCGGATACTGATCAGGGGTGCCGAAGATCTCAATCCCGTCGTCGGGATAGGCAAACTTCCACTGCCACTGGTAGCCCACAACCTCAACCTTTACCTCGGCCTTCGATGCGTCGCGCGCATCAACCACGTTGAGCACGTTCCAAGAGGCGACGAAGAGGATGAAGACGGTGACCATAGGAATTGCTGTCCAGACCAGCTCCAAGACAAGGTTGCCGTGGGTCTGGGTAGGGAGCTTCGTGTCGGTCGGCTTGCGGCGGTAGCGAATGACCGACCAAATAATCAGCCCCTCGACCAGGATGAAGACGAACGCGGCAACTGCGAAGACGAGGTTGTAGAGGTCGTGAGTGAGGATCGCCTGGTCGGTGACGGGGTTTGGCAGGCTTACCGCCTGGCAGCCACCGGCAATCAGGGCAACCGCAGCAATGAGGAGTGGCGCTACGTAACGGCGATTCATTCGGTCGCTGCTCCCTCTCGGTAGGTGGGGCATGTGCCCCGATCGGGGGGATCATAGCCGACCTAGCGCACCCAACCCTCCACTGGTGCGGTTTTGCAAC